>DAOWOC010000151.1 GCA_030642225.1 Deltaproteobacteria bacterium | reverse complement strand
GGATAGCTCTTGGGAATAAAAAACTCTGATAATAAGTTTCATTATTTTTTAATCTCTGCTGTCCGAAAAGCTGTCCTGATTCAATTAAAAGACCTATCTGAAATGTGGCCAGAGATCTATTATAATAACCTGCAAACTGTCTGACAAGCGAAGATTTACCGCATCCCTGGTTGCCTGTAATAAGAATATTTACAGGATGTTTTTTAGAGAGTTGTTCAAACCTTGCAAGATTATCAATATTTTCTTTTAACGCAAAAAAATTGGGATCAAGAGATGGCACATTTAATTGTTTTTCTAAACTTATCATAAGATATCCCGTAAATGGCTTTTCATGAAAACATTATTTTTTTGCCTTTTGAAATTATTTCAAAAAATTTAATCTCAAGATAAAAGGCAAATACAAATAACTGTCTATTCTTGTAACCGTTCACGGTTATCGGTTCACAGTTCACAGTTTTTTCAACCGTGAACCGATAACTGTAAACCGTGACCGGTTACCTATTCTTTTTATAAATCCGGCCTAAATCCCCTGCCCCATATCAAGGATGGGTCTTGCATTGATAATATCAAATAGTATCAAATGCTTCAGCATCTCGGCAGCATCTCCTATTTTAACCTTGACCTTAGCCTTTAAGGAATCAAATGTATCTCCGCTATCCTCCATGGTCTTTACCTTAAGATAGAGTCGGCAACCCTCTGTCTGAATACCTGTTTTGCCGGGCATTATCAATAAACAGGCGGCGTTGGGATTTTCCTTAAGATTTGCATATGTCGTGTTGTCTCCAAGCATCATGGCAGCCATTGAATCATCAATAAGGATAAGAGAGCCAAACATTGCTATATTTATCTCTCCTGACTTGTTTGAAGTGCTTAAAACATTGGTCCTTAATTCCTCGTCAAAACATTTTTTTACGGTTTCACTTGCCTTCATTTCAACCCTCCTATATTTTAAAATTGATAATTTTTTGCTGGTTGAATAAAATTCTATGATTCGGTAAAAGTGACTTTATTTAAATTAAATCAATAAATTCAGCATATCATCTTTGAATTCTGTTTTCCTCCATAGATCAGTGTCCACTTTAACAATTTTTCCAGGACATTTGGCAACTGTCCGAAGTGATCTAAAAACTGGATAGTATTACCGTATTGTTTGGCCATCTCTTCCCTGTCTTTATATCCACACCCCAATGTAACGAGATGAACATGTTTTTCCTTACAATATTCAATACCATGGCTGACATCACAACCAAAGTTGGATTCTCCGTCTGTTATGTGGATTATAAAACTCCGCCTTCCATCATGCGGCATAAAATAGGCAGCGGCAATAATAGCCTGGCCAGATGCTGTCCGGCCACTCGGAGGGATTGAAAGCAATTTTTTCTTTTTAATAAGACCTGAAATCATGCAAATTTTATCAACCTCAAAATATGCATAGGCCTGAAGTCGATTCTGAAACCCGATAAATGATTTATGCATTGTCCCAATGGTATTTTCAACCATTCTCCAATTTGATCCCCTCATAGAACCGCTGGCATCAATCAAAAGACAAATATTCCAATCCATTTGAGGAATATTCTGTTTCTCCTGAAAACAGCGGCCATTAATAGACGCCCTGTACAAACGCCGCTTATCTATCCGGCCATTAAGAAGCCCTCTGCTCAACATAACCCTGCGATCGGCATAATTCTGAAAAATAGCTCTTAAACGGGCTACCAAACGTGAATCCACCACCGGATGAGCAGGGATATTAAAATTCCACCTTGACGTAGGTACTATCTTTTCATCATCACCTACAACAGATCTTATAATAGGGGTTATATCCGTGGAATCAAAGGCAAGCCGTGTCTCAATCTCATGAAGCATATCATCCATATGGTCATCCTGTTTACCTGAGACCTTTTTCTTCTTCGCCAATGCTGCTCCATCTTCATTAAATGGATACCACAACAAACCCTTGTCAATAATCTTCCACCTGCCTATTATCCCCTCAAGTTTTTCCCAGGCATCAAGATAGAGAGCAGACCTTTTCCCACACCGTTCTGTAATACCTATTTCAAGGTTACCAACCTCTTTAAGACTATTTGTAAGCTCTCTTAAAACAGCAAGAGGTTCTTTGTAAACATCGGGCACTGCTATGGTTTTATCTGAAAAAGAATCCAACCACCAAAGATATATAAGCTCATCAATAGTAGTTTCTTCAGGTTTTAAACTGAGAAGATACCTTTTTATCGCTATATCTCTGACAGTTTTCGTATAATTGCCTAAAACTGATTTATTTGAAATCATATCCACATAAATATCTTCACCAAAATATATAATTTTATGGATCATTATCATATGAAGAACCTTCATCTCATCGAACAAAGACTCTATATTTTTCCAGACAAGATTAGTCCATTCAACTCTATGCAGGGCTTCATGTGTTACAATACCTATTAAATAATCAAATTTTTTAAAAGGGATCGGATACCTTCCAACAACCATATCAGGATCAAGTACAATTGCGCCCTACCCTCCGTCAGACATCCCTGCCCATTCAATTCTTCCTGTATTTTGCCCTATATAACCGGCCACCTTTCTAAGTGCGCGTAAGGCATTAGCGAGTTCAGCTGCCTCAATAGATGAAGTATTGGTTCTCCAGACCTCAGACAGACTGGAATCATCATCACCAAGCAATGAATTAATCACAGCATAAGGATCTATAACCTCATTCTGTTCAGCGATCTTTTCCATACCGTGATAAGGATTAATAGATTTTGTAATGTTTTCCATTTCCTGTTTTTTTCAACCCCAGTTCCATATGTAACGATAAAAGAATTGATTCAAGTATATCCCTGCTAACCTGAAGACTATTCACAAAGGCTTCATTGACTGTAGCGCCGATTGAAACCATCTCAGCGATCATAAGCGAATGGCGTGTCGAAACAGTGATAGGTTCCTGTGTATTCCCTCTCAGCTGATTCGCAACATTTACAATAGTCAGTGCTTCAGAATGATCAATCCCGGTTTTTAGCCGTAGCACCTCAGTTTCAATATCAGCTGGAAGATAATCCAGGACCATTGTATAAAATCTGTCTCTAAGTGCTGCATCAAGCATTTCTGTGCCTATGAATTCCTCGCCTTCATTAAGAGTCGCAAAAAAAACAACATCCGACGCAACCTTTAATAAACCCAGCTCATCAGTCCATACCTGCCTATCATCAGAAAGTATCGAAAAAAGCATATTAAGAGCTTTTGGATGTTCCGGGCGGTTAATCTCTTCAAGATGGATCACACAACCAGGTGTCTGGATAGCCTCAGGAAAAAGAAATTTCTGATAATAGGTTTCTCCTTGTTTCAGCCTGTAATCACCGAATAATTGTCCTGGTTCGGAAAGTATGCCAATCTGGAATGTTGCAAGCGGTCTATTGTTTCTTGCAGCAAACTGTTTGACAAGTGTGGATTTACCACACCCCTGCTTACCTGCAACAAGGACATTTACAGGATGTTTTTTTGATAATTTTTTAATCCTTTCCAGATTTTCAATCTCAAATTCCTGTAAAAAAAAGTTTTTTTCCGGTTCGGGCACAGCAAGAGACACATCAAATCCAGCCATTTTTCAACTCCTTA
Source organism: Deltaproteobacteria bacterium (assembly GCA_030642225.1). Lineage (GTDB taxonomy): Bacteria > Desulfobacterota > DAOWOC01 > DAOWOC01 > DAOWOC01 > DAOWOC01. The sequence continues at coordinate 611 of DAOWOC010000151.1, read as the reverse complement.
TTTTATGAGACAATATTTTTAAGTAATACATAATTATTTAAAAAAATAACTCCCGCTGACGGCTTTTAATAAATTCATCAAGCCCTTTCATATTCCATCTCAGATTCATCTCTCTCAACTTGGAGATTATTTTTTTTGCTTCATCCAAAAGAGGTTTGTCCGATGATCGATTTATTTGGACCAGCCTTTTAGAGAGTTCTTTCATCTCCAGATCCTCTGCCTCCAAACCTTCGGTTCTTGATAAAAGACATTTGTTCCCACACCTGGGACACTTGCGGAGTTCACCTTCACCGCAAGCCGGTCAACCAGCCTTACACAAATAGGCAAAGCTGCCATAATCATCTGTATACCCACATTCATTGCATGTCATATTCATCAGCCAAACCCTCCTTCAAAAAAAGCGCTTTACAAACCTTTTTACCGTTCATTAAGCATTAATTTCTATTTTTTTTGAAATGAAGAACAACTTGAGGCATCCATATCACCCATTACAGGTTTTGCCTTGTAATACGCCTGCCTCGGGTCAACTACTCTTTGCACACAATCGCCCTGTGCTGGATTTTCTTCCATTGGAAAAAACTGTTTACATTCTTTACATGTTGGCATTTTAT
>DAOWOC010000019.1 GCA_030642225.1 Deltaproteobacteria bacterium | reverse complement strand
GTCCGCTGGATGCTTTTATTCGGCAATTCATGTTGCCGAAGTTTGTTTTAATCTGTGAACTAAAATCTTCATTTCTACTCCAATATTTCATTGATTATCTTGTTTAGTTCTGCCAGTTGAAATGGCTTGGCAAGCGAGGCGGCAAAACCGTAATCCTGAGAATGAGCCATAATAGGATTATTGGCATAACCGCTGATAATAATAATTTTTGCAGTTGGATCTATTTTTAATATTTTTGGTGCTGTATGCTTTCCGCCCAAACCTCCAGCAATTGTTAAATCCATAATGATGACATCTATCGTTTGATTGGATTTGTAATATTCGTTGTATATTTCAATCGCTTCCTGACCGTTTTCTGCCAAAACAACTTCATGTCCAGAGCGTAAAAGCATCTGTTTTATCATATCACGTACTATGACTTCATCATCCATGACCATGATGGTTGCTTTATTTTTTCCCGTAGTAATGTCCGGTTTTGATGGTATTAATCCATGATTTATTTTCGTGGATGCCGGAAGATATATAGTAAATACTGTTCCCTTGTTTGTTTTTGATTGCACTGAAATATTGCCATTATGCTTCTTGATAATTGAATAGCATATTGCCAGGCCTAAACCACTTCCCTTTTGTTTTGTCGAAAAATAAGGATCAAAAATTTTATCAATATATTTTTTAGGGATACCAGCGCCTGAATCGGCAATGGTAAGTTTTATGTACTGTCCGGTTGGTAATGATATTGACTCTTTTGTGATATCTTCGATATTTTGACAATATATCTTAATCACTCCGCCATCTGGCATGGCATGACGTGCGTTAATGATAATGTTTTGAATTACCTGACTTATTTGACCAGTATCAACATCAACCTGCCAAAGATTTTCCGGTATCCTGTAATCAGCAATTATCGAAGTGCCATGAAGAACAAAATTGGCGGAATCTAAAATAATGGTACCTATTACAGCCGTTTGTTTTACAGGGTCACCGCCTTTGGAAAAAGTAAGAAGTTGCTGAGTAAGGTCTTTTGCTCGAATTGATGCTTTTTTAACCTCTGCTAAAAGAAGGTATACTTCGCTGGTAGATTCGGTCTGTATTTCTGCAAGTTCGATATTGCCAAGAATAGCAGCAAGAGTGTTGTTAAAATCGTGTGCAATTCCACCAGCAAGAATGCCTAGCGATTTGAGCTTATTATTTTTCTGAATCTCTTCTTGAAGTTTAAGCTTTATTTTTTCTGCCTTTATTTTTTCTGTAATATCCTCTCCTGATGAAAGGAGGCCGATAATAATGCCTTTAGTATCTCTAAGGATTGTATTGTGAAAAGCTATATCCCTTATCTCTCCATTCTGACTTAGAATCTTGTTTTTATAATATTCAACAGGCTGGAGGTCTGCGCGCATAATCTGTCTGAAGACACTTTTTATCTCTTTTGTCATTTTTTTTGGGATGAAAGTGTCAAACCAGTTTTTGCCCAAGGCATCTTTTTCATGGATGTGTAGTATTTCACACCCTTTTTGATTAATAAGGGTTATTTCGCCTTTAGTATTTAAGACAACGAGCATAACGCTTGCCACATCAAGATATTTTTGTGCCAGTTTTTTCTCCGCTTTAAGCAACTGCTCAGTTTTTAAACGGTAGGAGATGTCCCGAAAAATACCGATTAAAAAATATCTATCCCCCAGCATTACAGTTTTTGAACTGATATCGGCATAAAACAGACTGCCGTCTTTGCGTCGAACAGGCAGTTCAGAAGCTACAAGTATTTTTCCATTTACCTGTTTCTTAAACACATTTGTTATATGCGGAAGATCTTTTTCTGGATGAATATCCATCACATTGCATTGTAATAACTCATCGCGTGTATATCCAAGCATTTTACAAATAGCGTCATTGGCATCTACAAATTTTTTGTCAACTATGTCGGCCAGAAGAATTCCATCAGCTGCAGCCTGAAAAATACCCTCGAATTTTTTTTCAGAATCTATGTGAGCTGCTTCCGCCTTTCTCAGCTCTGTTACATCCTTGGCGATATGTATTACTCTTGTTATCCGTTTGCCTTCACCATCAAAAACCGGAGCAACCGTAATGAGATATTTTCTACCCAAGGCCTTCATCTCCATAGTGTATGATTCCAGGTGAAGAGACTTTTTGAGTTTTTCATTTGGGCAATTACAGGGTGGTTTTTCTGTACAATGGAAAATCTGATAGCATAACTGACCTATGATTTGTTCTTTCGTGAGACCGGTAGCTTTTAATGTAGCCGGGTTGGCATCAATAATCCTATTATCAATATCCATGATAATAATTAGGTCGTGAACTGATGAAAAGACAACTTCCCAATCTTTAGCACTCATGCGCAACCCCTTCGCCTATAACAAGAACTTTTTAGGGATAAAAAGAATAACTTCCCAGTTTTTAGCGCTCATACCTAAAGTGCCCTGCTTTTGTCAAGACAGTAGATTAAGCAGCAATTCGAAAACTTTGATTGAAAACAGAATCAAGTGTATTTTTCTTTAAAGAAAAATGCTTCCTTTTATTGTTATAAAAAGCGATATATTTATTAATTTCATTAATAGCTGTCTTGATACTACTATAATTATAAATATATATCTTAATACTTTAATAAACGCCAAAAACGTTCAATTATTACATTATCCAAAGCTCTTCCCTTTGAGCCCATAGATATTTTAATATCCTTTTCCTCATGTTGCTTTCCTTATGTAATGTATCATTGTATCATTTTTTCAAGAGCTGACAATTTTTTTTGTTTAAATTTTTTAGTACATTATAATTGCAAAGATAATCATTAGCTAGTTTGATCCAATAACCCCGGTTAAAAAAGAATCCTCCATGCCGGTTATTTTTATCATTAATAAATTGCCTGAAATTTCATTATGTTTTTGGATCTTTACCGGAAGATAGTTATCTGTCAGGCCAAAATAAAAATCAGAGTTTTGTTTCTCAATTATAACCTCCCTGATCAGACCTTTTTGAGACTTCATAAATGCCCTTTTTTTTATTTCGCCAAGTCCCCTGATTTTTGCAGACCATTTTTTTATATCTATTTTATTATTAGATGTACCGCATGAAGCAGTATCTGTAAAATTTCTTTTTGAATAAGGAAATACATGAAGATAAGTCAAGGGTATTTTTTTAATAAAATCATAGGTCTCCTGACATGTGTCTGTATTTTCACCACAAGAGCCAATCAGGACATCTGCGCCAATGCCCATTTCAGGGAACATCTCCCGCAGTTGCCATATAAGATCGCCATAATAAGATGTATTGTAAGACCTGCCCATTTTTTTTAAAATATCATGGCTCCCGCTTTGCAGTGGTATGTGAAGATGACTGCAAAAACGTGAAGAGCTGGAAAAAAGTTGAATAATTTCATCGGTTACTTCAGCAGGTTCCAGTGAGCTGAGGCGAAAACGCGCAGTCCCCGGCAGGTTATTTAATGCTTTAAGGAGTTTAAATAAATTTAACCCTGGTTCAAGGTCATGGCCATAGAGTCCTAAGTGTATACCGGTAATAACTATTTCACTATATCCCATTTCAATATAATGATGCGCCTGTTTAGTCACTTTTTCCAGTGGCAGGCTACGGCTCTTCCCCCTGACATAAGGCACAATACAGTAGCTGCAAAAGGCATTACAGCCATCCTGTACCTTTAGCTGGGGTCTCGTGCGGTCAACCTTTGAATGGATTTCCATGTCAAGGAAAGCAGTCTCATCACGTGCTTCAGTCCACAAGGGTTTAAGAAGATCGGTTCCCTTTAAAACAATATCCGGAATCTTGTGTTTGTAGTGCGTTCCTATAACGCCGGATACTCCGTGTATTCCCGCTGCAATCTCAGGAGCCTCCTGAGCATAGCAGCCGGTAACCCATATCTTTGCCCCAGGGTTTTTTTTAATAGCCTTGTAAATGGCATTTCTGGATTGATAAGCAGCCCTTGAGGTAACAGTGCAGGTATTAATAATATATATGTCAGCAGTAGTATTTTTATCAACAGGTATAAAACCGGCTGTTTTTAATTCCTGAGCATACCATGATGATTCAAACTGATTTACCTTACATCCAAGGGTTATAAAGGCTATTTTTTTTTGCTCTGTCAAGACAATCCGCCCTCAGTCTTAGTTATGACTCCAGCGGTAGCAATTATGTCATCCTGATATACAACAACTCCCTGGCCAGGCGTGATAGAGGACTGTGGAGAATCAAAAATAACCCTTATGCTGGTTTGATTAATAGGAAAAACTGTGCAGAGTGATGGTTTGTGACGATACCTTATCTTTGCTATGCCTTTAAAAGACTCCATGGATTGATTAAAACAATTGACTGATTCAGCAATAAGACTTTTTGAAAATGTATCCTCTTTAAAACCGGCTACAATCTGATTATTTTCAGGATTAATATTAATTACATATAATGGTTTTTCTGCCGGGATACCCATGCCCTTTCTTTGTCCTATGGTATATTGGTATATCCCATTGTGACGGCCAAGAATTTTCCCGTTTTTATCTACAATTTCACCACTGGTATTTAAAAATTTATCCTTGTGTTTTTCTATAAATGATTTGTAATCATTGTCAGGGATAAAGCATATTTCCTGGCTTTCAACCATTTTTTGAGGTTTAAATCCTGCATCAAGCACTATGGCCGGAACATGTTTTTTATAGATTTTTGCGAGGGGGAAAATAATGCGGCTTAGTTGTGCCTGTGAAAGAGCCCATAAAAAATATGACTGATCCTTATTAGTATCTTTGCCCCTGATCAGCCTGAAACCTGTTTGAAATTCTTTTATATCTGCATAGTGACCTGTAGATAGAAATGACGCTCCTTTTTCAATGGCCTTGTCAAGCATAATACCAAATTTAATATATTTATTGCAGACCATGCATGGGTTGGGTGTTTTACCCGCAGCATATGTGGTAAGGAAATAATCAATTACCTTTGTTTGAAACAGCCTGGAACATTCTACTATGTAAAGAGGTATATCTATGCGGGCAGCTATGTCCCTGACCTTTTCATTCTGTTCAGGTACATTGCCACCCATGTTAAGGTGGATGGCAAAAAGTTCAATGTCAGGATTACGTTTTAGCAGGATTGCTGCAGTCAGGCTGTCCATCCCCCCGCTCAGTGCTACAGCAACTTTTTTCATCCTGCCCCTTTTCCTCATTTTCCTCTTCAGCTTCTTTGATTAAATGTTTATGGGATGCAATCTTATCATCCATGCCATTTTTTTTCCAGTAATTAGCTATCGCAAGTCTCATCGCTGATGTACCAAGGTTTGAACAGTGCATCTTTTTGGGTGGCAGACCTCCAAGCGCATCAGCTATATCTTTTTTTGAAATCAGTATTGCATCTTCAAGCAATTTGCCCTTGGCCATTTCCGTTACCATGGAACTTACAGCAATCGCAGCCCCGCAGCCAAAGGTTTTAAATTTAATATCATCAATGTGATTATCTTTTACAGTAACAAACATTTCCATTATATCCCCGCAGGAAGGATTGCCGATCATGCCGTGGCCGTCTGCATCAGGTATTTCACCCACGTTTCTCGGGGTCATAAAGTGATCCATTACTGTTTCGCTATATTTCATAATATTATCTCCTTTACATTGTTTGCTTTTTTAATGTGTTGTCTTTGATCTGATTCATTTCATACGCCAGATCATTAATAGGCAAGATTAGCATTGCCCTTACAGCATATCTTTTGTTGATAATCTCATCTTATGTCTCAAAATTAGCTATAAAATCATTATCAATACTGGCATTCATGGCATGTGGAGGGCATACCCTGACACATAATTCGCATCCACTGCATTTTTCAGAATCAAATTTTACCTCCATGGACGGCCTGATAATATACAGGGCGCCTGTAGGGCATATTGCGGTACATGCACCGCATTGATAGCACTTCTCCTCATCTCTTGTAATATCCTGAGCAACATGTGTAACCTGAACATTAAGATTTTTAAGATATTTTATCCCCTGTTCATAGTCTTCGCGTCTGCCGGAAAGTTCTAAGACCATTACACCCTGTCTTCTTGGGTATACAGTGGCCTTAAGAATATTAAATGAAAGGTTATATTTTCTTACAAGATTCGAGACTATGGGTTTATCAATAATTTCTTTCTGAAATCTTAAAACAATTATTTTGGAGTACATAATGCCTTCTGATTAATTTTTTTTGTAATTTTTAATTGTCTTAAAATAAAAAAAACAATGATATTTGTCAACTTTATTGTATGGTAATGCGGTTTTATTGAATTTAAAATAAAAATTAATTATTTCAAATAATTAAACGAATATAGATGTCTGATATTTTAGAAATATTACAGAAGCGCTTCATTATCTTCTTTACCATTTTGGTTAATTTTATTATAAGTCCCTTCTTTATAACCGAGTTCCTGACGTTTATGATTCAGATTATTTTTGGCTGTATAAAGTTCATAAACCTTCTCTGCATCCATCCCCGCAACCTGGCACATTGATACCCAGAAATGAAGCATGTCAACAAGTTCAAGCTCAACCTGTTTCCAGTTATTTTCTTTTTTTGCCCACCATTTCCAGTTAAGCCAGTTTTCTGCCTCTATCTGTTCATGCAGGAGCGCTCTGCTGAAATCAAGAAACCATTTAATCCTTTCCTTATCGCTGCCTTCAATGCTTAATTTAACGCTGTCTCTGCCTATCCTGCGGTTTAGTTCAGCCTGCATATCAAATATTTTTTCCAGCATATTTTCCATAAAAATTAACACCTGATAGAGTGAATAATTAATAAAAATTCATTTTAAGCATAATTGTGTTGACTACATAAGCTATTAATTTTTATTTTACAAGCTTTAATAGATAATTGTTAACAACTTGGGGGAATAATAAAATGTATGAAAGTGGAGACCTTAAAAAGGGTCTTAAAATTGAAATTGACGGAGAACCATATGCGATTATACAGTTTCAGTTTGTAAAGCCAGGAAAAGGCCAGGCACTTTATAAATGTAAACTCAAAAATATGATTACAGGAACGCAGTTTGATAGGACTTACAGGTCAGGAGAAAAATTTAACGAGGCAAATCTTGAAGAAAGACAGATGGAATATCTTTATTATGATGGCGAAAATTACTGCTTTATGAATACATCAACCTATGATCAGGAGTCTCTGACAAAAGACCAGGTAGGTGATATAATAAATTTTTTAAAGGAAAATATAGTATTGGATATTCTTTTTTTCAAGGATCAGGCCATAGGTTTAACACTCCCTAATTTTATTGAGCTGAGGGTGACTGAGGCTGAACCATGGGCAAAAGGAGACACAACCTCAGGCAGCACAAAGGGTGTTACCCTGGAGACAGGTTATGTTATCCAGGTTCCTCCCTTTGTTCAGAAAGATGAACTGCTCCGTATTGATACACGCACATGTGAATATGTGGAACGGGTAAAAGAGTAGATGACCAGTACCAGATTAACCAGTTTGTCAGGGAAAAGAAGGGTGCTTATACTCAGGTCATTAATTATCAGGAGTATAAGAACGTTTTTTTTTGACCATGGTTTTTTTGAGGTTGAAACCCCCTTGCGGATTAAGGCCCCGGCCCCTGAACAAAATATAGACCCTGTATCGTCTGATGGGTGGTTCCTTGCCGCATCCCCGGAACTTCAGATGAAGGAGCTTCTATCGGCTGGATTCGGCCCTGTCTTTCAGATAACCCGGAGTTTCAGAAAAAATGAGCGAGGAAGGTTGCATCTGCCGGAGTTTACAATACTTGAATGGTATCGTGTGAATGATGATTACCTTTCCCTTATGCGGGATTTAGAACAACTTATAAGGTATATTGCAAAGGATTTATTAATTTATCCTAATATAAAATCACATGGCAATAAGGTTGATATTTCATGTGAATGGGAGAGGATTGCGGTTGAAGATGCCTTTTATCGTTTTGCGGGCTGGAGGCCCGGACCGTATCCTGATGCCTTTTGCTTTGATAAAGCAATGGCAGAAGATATTGAGCCAAACCTCGGGCTTTCACGTCCGGTATTTATTTATGATTATCCTGTTTCAATGGCCTCACTGGCGCGCCAAAATCCTGATAATCCGGGCACAGCAGAGCGGTTTGAATTATATATTGCAGGTATTGAACTTGCCAATGGATTTTCCGAGCTGATTGATCCCAAAGAACAAAGAAGGCGTTTTAAAGATGAGATAAAAAAACGTCAGGAAATGGGGAAAAATGATTGTCTGATGCCGGAGAATTTTCTTGAATCCATGTCATCAATGCCGCCTTCTGCCGGGGTAGCCCTAGGCATAGACAGGCTTGTAATGTTATTTTCCAATTCTGAAATAATCGATAATGTTGTGGCCTTTACACCTGAAATTTTGTGATCTGCACTGAGGGTCTGTTACGAAATAAGTATATCCTTAAAATATTGATTGACAAATCAATCAGTATTCGCATAATTTTTAATATGATAAAAAATAAAATAAATAATAAAAAACCTGAAAAAAGGTCGATTATTCTTAATGCAGCCCTGAAGATTATCAAAGAAAAGGGTTTTCACTGTGCAAGGATGTCTGATATCTCCAATGAGGCAGGAATTTCATATGGTTTGATTTACCATTATTTTAAAAAAAAGGAACGTCTCTTTGATACTATTATTGAGGAATGGTGGCTGAGTATTTATGAACTGCTTGATTCGTTAAAGGCCGATAATCTTGATATTCATGATAAATTAAAAAAGATTATTGTTCATTTTTTTAATGCATATCAGGAAAAACCTGATTTGATGAATATATTTATTACTGAGATATCAAGGTCAACAAGGAATCTTATTGGCAAGCGCCTGGAGTTTTTTATAAAATTTATTTCAAAGACAGAGGCCTTAATTATTGATGCACAGCAGAAAAATGAAATCAGATCTGATATCAAGGCAAGATATTTAACGAATATATTTTTAGGCTCCCTTGAAACATTTGTCTCAGCAATGGTTCTCGCTGATCAGGAACTTCGTGATTCAGAACAAAAAGAACAGATTGTAAAAAGTATCCTTGAGGTATTTTTTAATGGCGCATCTGTTAAATAAAATCAATTTTATTATTCAAACTTCATGACTCTGTTTTATTATTCAAGCTTAATGACTCTGTAGAAAATCAAAGATAAATAATGTGGAAAAAGTTTTATCCTGCAAGAGGGTATAAATAAATTGGACTTATGGATAATTCAATTTTTTTAATACAAGTTGCTGTTTTAATGTTGCAAACAGTATGATTTGTTTTTTTACTAAATTATCAAATAACATCTTAAATTAATTTAGGAGTAGCTATGGATTTTTCATTTACTGAAGAACAGTTAATGTTTCGTGAACAGGTCTTGAAATTTGCAAAAAAGGAGATAGCGCCAAGCGCCCAGAAATTTGATTTAAAGGGTGAATTTGATTATGAGTCTTTTAGAAAACTTGGTGAATTCGGTATTCTTGGGCTCCATTTTCCAGAGGAACTTGGCGGCAGCGGGGCAGATGTAGTAACAACT
>DAOWOC010000120.1 GCA_030642225.1 Deltaproteobacteria bacterium | reverse complement strand
GATAATCCTCTTGACAGAACATGCAAGGTCATGTCTTGGCTCGTTCAATTCCGCCATTATTTCAGGTCCTCCCGGTATAGGAAAAACACGGCTGGTTCAGGAACTCCATGTGCCGATAATAAATACTAAAAGCTATTTTATTACAGGAAAATTCAACCAGTTCCAAAAGGATGTTCCATACAGCAGTATTGTACAAGCGCTGAAATCGCTCATACGCTTTTTCCTGACAGAAGACAAGGCAAGAATTAAATACTGGCAAGATACTATGAGGCCAGCGCTCGGGCTAAACGGCAGGCTCATCATAGAGTTGATTCCAGAGCTTGAGGCAATAACAGGCTATCAGCCGGAGATACCTGGCCTGCCGCCTGTTGAAGCAAAAAACCGCTTTAATCATACCATGGAACAATTTCTTTCATGTCTTGCCGGGCCCGAGCATCCGCTTACCATCTTTATTGACGACCTGCAATGGTGCGATATTGACACCTTTGAATTATTCGACACGATATTCGCTTTCCATGACAAACACCCTTATCTTTTCATAATCGGCTCATACAGGGACAATGAAGTGGATGAACATCACCCGTTAACCCATATCATAAAAAAAATTAAAGATTCCCAGTTTCCCCTAATCGAACTCAGGTTAGAGGAAATTACCCTTGAACAGTGTAATGAAATGGTCTCAGACATCCTGAAATCAAACAGCGAAGATACAAAAACTCTCTCTACAGCTATTTATCAGATATCTGCTGGCAATCCACTATATATAATAGAGGTCATTTCATTTCTCCATGCCCAGGGCACTATTGTTTCCGAACCTGATGGTTCATGGAGCTGGTCAGACAAAAAACTTATAGAAAAAGATCTACCCGATTCAGTACTTGCCATATTTGTAAAGAGATTAACCGATCTTACCGAAGATACCCTTAAGATACTTCAAATATGCGCCTGCCTGGGGCAGGATATTAATGCTGAAATGTTAAGTCTTGTATCAGGCAGGGAGGTAATCGATATTTATCAGATACTGGCGCCTGCCTTTAAAACAAGGATACTTGTCCAGGACCAGAAGATTATAAATTTTTCCCATGATAAGATTTTAGAGGCCGTGAACATGACAATATCAAAAGATATGTCAGCCTCCATCCACAAGCAGATTGCCACAACAATGATTAATGCAATACCAAAAGGCAACAGCATTGAATCCGTGGATAATTTATATGAAATAGTGGAACACATAAATAAAGGCAAAATAACAGGGGCAGAACACAACTGGCTCTATGCTGATGCCATATTAAACTGCAAGGCCGGTGAAAAGGCGCTTGATTCGCTTGCGCTAAGCGCTGCTAATAAATATTTTAAAAATGCCTTTGAATTCATGCCTGAAAAAACATGGGAAACTAATTATAAGTTCAGCTTTTCCCTTTTAAAAAACCTGGCGAGGAGCGAATTAACCCTTGGCAATTACAAGGAATCCGAGAAACTATTAAACATTCTCATTGAAAAATCAAGAACCGACCTTGACAAGGCTGAATGTTTCCGTGAACAGACCGTAAACCATGCGTCACTCGGTGATTATAAAAAGGCTATATACTTTGGACAAAAGGCCATTGCATATCTTGCCGAACCAATCTCTGATGATGAATCCATTGCAGTAAAAGAATCCATGGATTTAATCGAAGAGCTGCATAAAAACAACAGGGATATATGGCAGGATATTCTTGCGCTGTCCCAAAACACGGACCGCAAAAGCATGATTGAGCTTGATGTGTACAGTGATCTTATACCAATATATTATTCACTTGGCATGTTACAGCAAACCCTTCTCATCAGTATCAGATCAATTTATACCTGCCTTCAAAACGGCATTGATGCATCAGTCAATTATGCTATTGCGGTAATTATAATTCATTTTTACCAAACCAAGCGCTTTGATTATGCCTTTAAATATGAAGAAACGGCCTTTGAACTTGCAGCAAGATATCCAAATACCTTTGGTTCAACACGCGGGGTCAACGGGATATTATGGCTCAGTCTCCACCAATCAAAAACACCTGAGCAGATAGTAACACTATGCATTGATAATATCAACCGGGGCAAAACTTGCGGTGACATGTTCAATGCTGCTATTTCCTACATACCTGCTATATGGAACCTTATATTAAAAGGAGATGATCTTAACAGGATCAAACAATATGCCAAAGATTTAAAGGAACTCTCTGAAAAATACAACCTTCATATCCCTTTTAGCTTGTTTGAGGCTGTTTCAGCAGGCTGGATCACCATGATGGATAATGGAACAGACCCCCTGGAAATAAAAGAAAAGACAAAGGAATGGCAGGACAAGAAGCATATAAGCACTCTTGGCACTTATTATATATTAAAGGGTATAAGCTTATATTTTTTAAGAAATTTTAACCGGGCAATGGCTGCCATGGCAGATGCAGAGCCTTTTTTACATGCCATTGTTGAAACACTTGTCTATCGTTTATGGTTTGTTTTTATAATACTTACAAGCATAAAAATAAGGAAACAGGCTGGCCAAACAGAGATTTTAGATGACCGGTTGAACGATTATTTGGACAAGGTCAGGATGTGGGCAAATTTTGGAACAGCCTTAAAACCTTTAGTACTTATGATTGAGGCTGAAACAGCAAATGCAAAGGGAGAATACCGTGATGCAAGGACACTTTATCTTAATGCCATTGACGATGCAGGGGAACAGGAATATACCCTGGTTGAAGGCTATCTCAATGAATCTCTTGGCGAATTGATGATACAAAACAAAAAAACACAGGCCACGTTTCATATGGTTGAGGCAGGAAGACTCTATGAAAAATGCCATGCAGAGTTAAATCTTACGCTTATAAAAGAGAAATATCCCTTTTGGTTCTATTATAAATCACCGGCAACAACAGATAATGAAACATCCACGACCATGGAGCTCGATACAGCTTATCTTATAAAATCTTCAACAGCCATTTCCCAGGAGATTAATATAGATGAACTTTTTAAAACAATAATGAAGATTATTATGGGCAGAGTCGGGGCAAGCAAAGGCTACCTGATTATGAAAGAAGAAAACGGGCTTATGATCAGGGCAACGGGCGCCAAGAAAAAACAATTCAGCATTATAGTTAAAAAAAAGTCTCTATCCGACAAAAGTGGTATATGCAGGGCTATTGTCCGTTATGTTGAGCATACAAAAAAAACGATTGTGCTTGAAGACGCGGCAAAGGAAGGCAGGTTTACACTTGATGAAGATGTGCAAAAATATAATCTGCGTTCTGTGCTCTGCCAGCCGATTATAAAACAACAAAAACTCCTTGGCGTACTATATCTGCAAAATAATATGATAAAATCAGTATTTACTCCTGCGGATGTGGAATTTTTAAGACTCCTCCTCACCCAGGCTGCCATTTCTCTTGAACAGGCAATTTTCATTGATGATATGAAAATTAAAGAGGAGCGAATAATGGCATCGCTAAGGGAAAAGGAACTCCTGCTAAAAGAAGTGCACCACAGGGTCAAAAATAATATGCAGATCATCTCCAGCCTTATAAATCTGCAATCAAGGAAAATAAACGATCCTGCTTTTTTTGAAATATTTAAAGAGAGCCGGAACCGTATCAAATCAATGGCTCTGATCCATGAAAAACTCTACCAGTCAAAGGATCTTTCCAGGATTGATTTTAATGACTATGTTGTAAACCTGGCAGGTTCCCTTATACGTTCATATGCTATAAACCCAAATCAGATAAAACTGAAAATTGAAGTAAATAATATCCAGCTTAATATTGACACAGCCATCCCCTGCGGTCTTATAATCAATGAACTCATCTCCAATTCCTTAAAATATGCATTTATAAATAAAAAAACAGGTGAAATAAAAATACTGATGAATTCATCCAAAGAATGGATAGAATTGAGTGTAAGCGATAATGGAGCAGGGTTTCCTTCCGGTGTTGATTTTAAAAATACCGAGTCTCTTGGGCTGCAGCTTGTAAACACTCTTGGTGAACAATTGCATGGTGAAATTAAGATGGATACATCAAATGGCACAAAATATAATATCAGATTTAAAGAGATAAAATATAAGGAAAGGATTGGATAAAATTATATAAATTCAGTTTTAACAGTTGTCAGTTTTAACAGTTATCAGTTATCAGAAATTACATTGAGAAATTATTTTGTATTTATTCCAATTATTTTTTATGCAATTTCAAGATTTCAAATAAATAAAAGTACTACCTTAGTTTTGAGCTGACCGGCAACTGACAACCGGTAACTGGTAACTGACAACTGATAACTGATAACTGATAACTGTTTTTCAACTGATAACTATAAAGAGAGAAAATCCGGTTTTAAATCCTCAAGCTCTGAAGCAATTCTCTCCAATTGAAAATCCTGTCCACCAAGCTCAAATTCATATGCCTTGCTTTGTATGTGATACAACCCTGCATCCAGTTCCTCTGTAAAACCGATTGCCCCATGTATCTGAATACCGTCAATACATACCTTTTGATAGACCTGGTTGGCTTTTATCTTTGCCATATGCACCAGTTTGTTTAAAGGCGACCCGTTATTTATTTTTGTCGCAGCTTCATAAATCAGAAATTTAAGCCCTTCAACATCTGTCAGCAATTTGCCAGTTTATGCTGAATAGCCTGAAACGAGCCAATAGGTTTATCAAACTGTATCCTCTCCCTTGCATAATTTGTTGTCATATCAAGCACTGCCTGAGTTCCTCCTGACATTTCAGCGCACTTCAAAAGGGTTGCATATTTTATAATATATTCCACAATATCCCAGGCCATCTCCTTTTTGCCGAGGATATTATTTTGAGACACCCTGACCCCTTTAAAAACAACCTCACATTTCATATCATGAGCAGTT
>DAOWOC010000306.1 GCA_030642225.1 Deltaproteobacteria bacterium | reverse complement strand
ATGGTGCCTTTTTTGAGTGATGAAAAGCTTCTTGAATTTATTAATCAGGGTACAGGGCTTGGAATAACAGCAGACGTTTTAAATAAAGCTGTTGCAGCTGTTATTAGCGGTTAATATTTTTTTATTATTATATTTTTCGCTGTTCATTTACTGGAAGTATTGGCAGGTGAACAGTGGAAAAATATAATCTGTAATTTGTTTATAATATTATATCCAATAAGTTGAGTTGGGAGTAATTTCATGCATTATGAAACAGAGATTATATTGTATGGCCTGGCCTTTTTGGCCACATTGATTTTTATAGGAGGAATGCTTGGGCTGGTATATCTGTGGACGCTGGGTAAAGAACCGTCATTAAACACTGATATAACTTTTTTCCCATGGGTTAAGAATTTTTTAAAGGCTTCATTTGTGCAGCCTCAGATATTGGAAGCCGGTTTTTTGACCTGGATTTCTCATATGATGATTTTTTACGGTTTTATGAATCTTTTATTGTTAACCACACTTCAGTTTTTTTTAACGTGGCTTATCCCATCCTCTGCAGGAATTGTAGATTATTTCAAGACAGGAGACGGTCTTATTCTAATGGCCTTGTGGGGTGATATTTGGGGTCTTTTTTTATTGTTTGGTATCCTTCTTGCTTTATTCAGGCGCTATATCATAAGGCCTGATTTTTTGGAAACAATCAGCGAAGATGCAATTGTAATATGGTTTTTATTTATTATTACAATAACTGGATTTTTATGTGAGATAGTAAGGCTTTCTGTTCGTCCCGATGCCCGTGATGCTGTTTATTCCTTTGCGGTTTACTGGATGGTTCCTTTATTCAATGGTTTAAATCTTACAGAATCACATTTAAGATATATCTTTTTTATCCACGGGATATTATCGTTGATTTTTATTGCTTATATTCCTTTTAGTAAGCTTAAACATATTTTTACATCACCTATGATTTATGCATTTGTTTCTTCCGGCGGTCAGTACTCAAAGAAATAGGAGATTTAATTTTAGGAGAAAATATTCATGCAAGAAACAGATAAAAAACCTGTGAAAATTGATTTCAGCAATTTGAGCTGGCATCAGATGATGGAGCTTGATGCATGTACAAGGTGCGGGCAATGTCTTAAATGGTGTCCTGTCTATGTATTTGATTCAAGAGAGGATATTGTGCCACGTACAAAATTGAAAGCTGTGAAGAAGATTATAAAATCTCAAAATAGCCTGATAAGTAAATTTATTAATCCGGATAGCTGGCTTGGCAAATTGATTTGTCCGAAACCGGTAACTATGGAAGACATTAAAAAGGCAGCGGAACAGATTTATGAATGCAGCACATGCCGCCAGTGTCACTTTGTCTGTCCGTCAAGGATTGATACGGTTGAATTATACGAGGCGGTCAGGTGGTCTTTTGTAAAGGCAGGGTATGGTCCGCTTAAAAATCATATGGGTCTTGTGACAAGTTCAAGAGACTATGATAATCCATGGCAGAGACCGAGGAGTCAGAGGGCAAGATGGACCAAGGTTGCCTTAAAGGAAAAGAGAATAGATGCATTGCCAAGGATGATTAAACGGCCCAAGGATGTTGCGCCGTCTAAATCTCCAAGTAAAATGAAAATTGAAACATGACAAAGGAGCGAGCCAGTGGAAATGGATGATAAAAATCAAGATAAGGCCATGGTTGAGAAATCAGACAAATCGGATAAGATCTTGAAGGATAAGGAAATAAAGGATGCTGATTCAATAGATGTTCTCTATTATGTTGGTTGTACCGCATCATTTGATATTAATGTAAGAGAGGTAGGGATAAATACAATAAATATATTAAATGCCCTTGGTATTAAATTTGGGATACTTGGCACTGAGGAGAAATGCTGCGGCAGCGTTTTGCTCAGGATTGGAGATCAAAGTGAGTTCGAGCGTTTGTCAGAATATAATATCAGGTTATTTAACTCACTGAATGTAAAGACATTAATTACTTCGTGTGCCGGTTGTTTCAGAACTATTAAAATGGATTATAGGAAAACCGGTAAACTCAATATGGAGGTGCTGCATACAGCGGAATTTATTGCGAGATTAATAAAAAATAAAAAAATAGACTTAAAGCATGAAGTGCCAATGAAGGTTACATATCATGACCCATGTCATATGGGAAGGCATAGTAATGTGTATGATACCCCAAGAGAGGTCTTAAATGCAATTCCGGGGATTGAGTTTATAGAGATGGACAGGGTGAGAGAGTTTTCAAGGTGTTGTGGCGCTGGAGGTGGTCTTAAAGCCGGATTTGGTGATATTCAGAATCTCATGGCCCAGGAGAGGATCAGGGATGCAGAGAAAACAGGGGCAACACGATTGGTCTGCACCTGTCCTTTT
>DAOWOC010000334.1 GCA_030642225.1 Deltaproteobacteria bacterium | reverse complement strand
TGCTTCTTTTTGGTTTGGGTCTGATCGGTCTTGCAGGTTTTGGGCGTAAAAAGTTTAAGAAATAATCAATAATTTATAGATGGTTAATAATTTATAAATTTAAGTTTGTAAGTTTAAACTAATAGATACAAACAAAAATAACCGCTGGAGGCGATATCCCTCTGGCGGTTATTTTTGTTTTATCCCGATACTGCTCAATGCATTGCCATCCCTTTTTAATATCTTAAAGGTAAAGCCTTCCCATTCAATAATCTCACCCTGTTCCGGAATGCGGCCCAAAAGCCTCATTATCAATCCTGCCATGGTGATGGGGACAGGCGCGGGGATTATAAGATCAGTCTGTTTTTTTATTTCACGAATAGTAAGGGTGCCGGGGCAGATCAAAAAACCGTCAGGCATAATCTTGAGCTTGCGTTTCTTGATCTCATGCTCATCTCTCATATCACCCACGATTTCCTCTAAAACATCCCTTAAGGATACAATGCCAAGCACGCGCCCGTATTCACTTGTAACAAATGCGAGCCGTGTCTGTGTCTTTTGAAAATCAATAAGCTGGTCTTCAACGGTTTTTGTCTCCGGGATAAAAAACGGTTTCATCATTATATTGGTAAGATCAAAAAATTTATTGATTGGGTCGTGGAATATCAGGCTGCGGATATGTATGTAGCCGATAAAATTATCAGGGGTATCATCATAAACAGGGAATCTGGAAAAATTTGTATCTTTAATCTGTGCCATGGTCTCCTGAAATGTGGCCTTGCTGTTAATGCTTATAACATTATTTAATGGAACCATTACATCCCTGACACA
The DNA here is from genome assembly GCA_030642225.1 of Deltaproteobacteria bacterium. Taxonomy (GTDB): domain Bacteria; phylum Desulfobacterota; class DAOWOC01; order DAOWOC01; family DAOWOC01; genus DAOWOC01. The sequence continues at coordinate 1,240 of DAOWOC010000334.1, read as the reverse complement.
GAGTTTTTCAATATCAAAGATACCTGCCAACATATCCTGTTGAAATTCTTTAAATATCCCTTCATCAATGCCCATTTCAATAGAGTAATAAATATCTTCTTTTGTAATAGTATGGATTTTATTTGGTATGGTTATACCGAATAAACGATGAAAGGCTATTGAAATCCAGGTGCTTATTTTAACAACCGGAGAAAATATTATTATAAAAAATTTCATTGGCCAGATAATGGACATGGCTATTTTCTCCGGAAAATAGGCGGCCAGTGTCTTTGGAATGATTTCCGCAAATATCAGGATCACCCCGGTCATTGTAATGGTCGCTAAAAAGATGCCTGATGATCCAAACCATGCTATGAAAAGGCTTGCCGCTATGGCTGATGCAGCTATATTTACAAGGTTGTTGCCAAGGAGTATGGTCCCGAGGAGTTTTTCAGGCTTTTTAAGAAGTTTATAGATGATTTTTGCTCTCTTGTCTTTTTTGGATAAATAACGCAGTCTGAGGCGGTTTATCGCCATGAATGCTGTTTCAGAACAAGAAAAAAAAGCTGAGGCAATTATTAATATAAGTATCAAAAAAATATTAATAAATTGTATTGACATAATATCCTCTTATCTTATATCGAGAATCTGGTCATCCTGGCAGGGACAGAGATAGATGGCTTTGCCCTGTGGCTTTATGTCTGAAATTACAAATTCCAGGTGCCAAATTTTAAATAAATCTCAAATTCCAATATTCAATGAGCAAAGTTTTTCAGCACGGGACATTGTCCGGATTTTCGAACTCCGGTCATTTTGGCTAAGCTATTCAAGTATGGTGCTTAAATCCCAATCCTTCATTTTTTTAAGGATTTTATAAGATGTCAGATCATGGCGCAGCGGGGTTATGGAGATATAATCGTGCGCAATGGCATAGGCGTCAGTATCTTCCGGATCAGCATTTAAAACGGTTTCTCCGCTCTGCCAGTAATAAACACCGCCTCTTGGATCAGTCCTTTTATCAAATTTTTCCTGAAATCTTGCCATACCCTGCCGCGTCAGGCATACGCCTTTTATATTTTTATAATCTATGTTGGGAGCATTCACATTAAGAGAAATTCCTTCGGGCATGCCTTGTTCCTTGACAATGTTGATAAATTTAAGCATAAATTGAACTGCAGCAGAAAAATTTGGATCTGTCAGATGATTTACTGATACGGCAATACTTGGAATGCCGAGAATCGTGCCTTCTGTTGCAGCCGAG
>DAOWOC010000155.1 GCA_030642225.1 Deltaproteobacteria bacterium | reverse complement strand
CTTGATTTTGAAAGGTCGGCCAAGATAACAGGTTCAAGGTTTGTTATTTATAAAGGCAATGGCGCCAGGTTAGAGAGGGCTTTAATAAATTTTATGCTGGATATTCATACATCCATTCATGGTTATACAGAGATGTTGCCTCCATTTATTGTTAATGAAATAAGCATGACAGGCACAGGCCAACTCCCAAAATTTAAAGAAGATCTTTTTAAACTGGAAGGGCATGACTATTTTTTAATTCCAACAGCTGAGGTACCTGTAACTAATTATTTTCAGGATGAAATTCTTGAAGAATCAGCCCTGCCTGTTAAATTTACAGCATATACCCCGTGTTTCAGGTCAGAGGCCGGCTCATACGGTAAAGATACAAGAGGGCTTATGCGACAGCATCAGTTTAATAAGGTTGAAATGGTCAAATTTTCACATCCTGAAACATCCTATGATGAGCTTGAATCATTACTCATGGATGCCGAAGAAATTTTGCAGAAACTTGGCCTTCCATATAGGGTGGTAACGCTTTGCAGCGCTGATATAGGTTTTAGCGCGGCTAAAACCTATGATATCGAGGTATGGGTGCCAGGGCAAAATAAATATAGAGAGATTTCCTCCTGTTCCAATTTTGAAGATTTTCAGGCAAGGCGGGCAAATATACGTTTCAGAAGAGATGGAAAGCAGAAAACAGAGTTTGTACATACTTTAAATGGTTCTGGCCTTGCTGTGGGGAGAACATTGCTTGCAATATTGGAAAATTATCAGAATCATGACGGCACAGTTATAATACCTGAGGTTTTGATCCCTTATATGGGTGGGATTAAGACTATTTAATATTAAAGATTAAGATTTTTATTTAATTTAATAAAGGAGTTTAAGAATGACTAAAAGTCAGTTGATCGAAGTGCTTGCAAAGGAAGAAAATATTACACTCAAAATAGCGGAAGTGGTTGTTAATACTACTTTTAGCTCGATTGAAAATGCTCTTATTAATGGAGACAGGGTAGAGATAAGGGGTATAGGCTCCTTTAAGGTCAAGGAGTATAAAGAATACAAAGGCAGGAATCCTAAAACAGGCGAGGTTATCAAGGTAAAACCTAAAAAGCTTCCTTTTTTTAAGGTTGGTAAGGAACTCAAGGAAAGAGTTGATAAATAAACGAGTATTTTAAATAAGTTGTAGTAGTTTTTTCAAGTATAAGATTAAACTGATTATAAACGTTTTTATTAAATAAAAATATCATGAAAAATATTATGAAGAGATAAAACATCTTCTATGTAAATATTATTTATTCCCACCATTTTTATCATTATCTATAAAATTTTTTGTAGAAATAAAAAAATGAATTATTTCGATCAATTAAGGAATGATTATAGCAGAGAAATCATCTCTGTTTGTAATTTATTGTTTATTGGAATGTGTCAATAGAAATGAGACACCATATCCAATAAATTAAGCTCTAATCATATCATTTGTTTTGGTGAAGTTTGATTTAAAAATTGCTTATCAATTGTTCGAAAGTTATACTCACAAATTATAAAAAATTTTAATTTTATGATGCCTGTACTCATACAGGGTATGAACCCTGCAAATAGAGTCATTAATATTAAGGAGTAAAAATGAGATTTAAAAAGAATATCCTCTGTATCGGCGCAGGGTATGTAGGCGGGCCTACTATGGCAATGATAGCCTTTAAGTGTCCGGAATACAAGATTACAGTGGTTGATATAAATCCAAAGAGGATTGCAGAATGGAACTCTGATAATTTGCCTATTTATGAACCCGGACTTTTTGAGATTGTATCTTCCATAAGGGGCAAAAACCTGTTTTTTTCAACAGATATTGAAAAAGGCATTAAGGAATCAGAGATAATCTTTGTCAGCGTGAATACCCCTGTAAAGGAATTCGGGCTTGGGGCAGGCATGGCCGCTGACCTCCAGTATTGGGAAAAAACAGCTCGTCAGATACTTAAATTTTCACAATCACATAAAATTATAATAGAAAAGAGCACCTTGCCGGTAAAAACAGCCCAGGCAATGGAGCGCATACTCCATTCAAACAAAAAAGGGGTGGACTTTGATATTCTTTCAAACCCTGAATTTTTAGCAGAAGGCAGTGCCATGGATGATCTTATTAATCCTGACAGGGTACTTATAGGTTCAAGGGAAACAGAGTCAGGTATCAAGGCAAGGGATGAGCTGGTTGAAATCTATGCCAACTGGGTTTCAGGGGAAAGGATCATTACCTCCAATATCTGGTCAAGCGAATTGTCAAAGCTTGTTGCAAATGCCTTTTTAGCCCAGCGGATATCCTCAATTAATTCTATTTCAGCGCTTTGTGAAAAGACAGATGCAAATATAAAAGAGGTTGCAAATGCTGTTGGAATGGACAAGAGGATAGGGAATAAATTTCTTCAGGCAAGTGTCGGTTTTGGGGGATCATGTTTTAAAAAAGATATCTTGAACCTTGTTTATATTTGCAGGCATTATGGTCTTTCAGAGGTGGCTGATTACTGGGAACAGGTTATCAGGATTAATCAGTATCAAAAAGAACGTTTTATCTTAAAGATGATGGAGACAATGTTCAATACAATGGCAGGCAAGAAAATATGCCTTTTAGGATTTGCCTTTAAGGCTGAAACAAGTGACACCCGTGAAAGTCCGGCAATCTTTATCGCCCAAAAACTCCTTGAGGAAAAGGCGGAATTAAGGATTTCAGACCCGCGTGCCCTTGGCAATGCAAAGGCTGACCTTGCAGGGTCAAAAGGTGTGATTGAATATATATCAGACCCTGTTGAGGCAGCAAAAGGATGTCATGCCATTTGTCTCATGACAGAATGGGAACTTTACAAGGAGCTTGATTTTAAAAAGATTTATAAAATTATGGAAAAACCGGCTTTTATATTTGACGGCAGGAATATTTTAAATCACAGTGAGTTGTTTGATATTGGATTTAATGTTTTTTCAATCGGCATGCCTTTGTTTACCCATTTATAATATTATAAGGAATTTTTTGAAATGCATCTGAATAAACGTATTCTTATTACAGGGGGCGCGGGTTTTCTTGGATCGCATCTTTGTGAGTACCTGCTTGAGCATGGATGTGATGTCCTGTGCGTGGATAATTGTTTTACAGGGAGTAAGAGGAATATTGAAAAATTATTAGATAACAGGTATTTTGAGTTTATAAGGCATGATATAACCTTTCCTCTTTATCTTGAGGTTGATGAAATCTATAATCTTGCCTGTCCGGCCTCTCCTGTCCATTATCAGCATGATCCTGTCCAGACAACAAAAACATCTGTTCATGGTGCTATTAATATGCTTGGTCTTGCAAAAAGGGTAAATGCAAAGATACTCCAGGCATCCACATCAGAGGTGTACGGGGACCCGGATATTTCTCCGCAGTCAGAGTCATATTGGGGACATGTGAATCCCATTGGATTCCGTTCATGTTATGATGAGGGCAAAAGGTGTGCTGAAACGCTTTTTTTTGATTATTTTCGCCAGCATAACCTTAAGATAAAGGTTGCGCGTATTTTTAACACATATGGCCCGAGGATGCACCCGAATGACGGCCGTGTTGTTTCAAATTTTATTATGCAGGCCATTAAAAATGATCCCATCACTGTTTATGGGGATGGTTCTCAGACCCGTTCTTTTTGCTATGTGGATGATTTGGTGCAAGGGCTGGTAAAGCTTATGGATACACCCGATGATTTTACAGGTCCGGTCAATCTTGGGAATCAGGATGAATTTACCATAATGGAATTGGCGCAAAAGATAATAGAATTAATCGGATCAAAATCAGAGATTATTTTAAAACCGCTTCCATCTGATGATCCAAGGCAGCGCAGGCCTGACATAAGCCTTGCCATTGAACAACTGGGCTGGCAGCCCGGCATAAAGCTTGAGCAGGGGCTTGGAAAGACAATAGATTATTTTAGAAAGTCTTTTTTTTAATGTTGGTGATTTTTTTCGTAAAAACTAAGCTGTTTTAAGTAAATATAAGGATAATTTTTATAGAATAAATATGTGGTATAGGGATTTGTCATGAAAATCAGAATGATTTGTTATGTGATTATTATTGACAATCTATCTGATCATTGATAATAACATTTTTATTGTAGCAAGAAGCTGCGTTTATAATAAGCAAGAAAACAACAATTAAATAATTTGAT
>DAOWOC010000321.1 GCA_030642225.1 Deltaproteobacteria bacterium | reverse complement strand
CTTCCATCATGTCTCCATCACCGCACATGACATAAGTGAAATGATCAATAATCTCATGGCCGGCTCTGTTGAATGTTGCCGCAAGATGTCTTTCAGCCATAGCCATGCCTACTGCGTTTGCAAACCCTTGTCCAAGAGGCCCCGTAGTCGTTTCAACTCCCGGTGTATGGCCGAATTCAGGATGCCCCGGGGTTTTGCTGCCCCACTGCCTGAAATTCTTTATATCGTCAATTGTAAGGCCATATCCTGAAAGATGAAGCAGACTGTATAAAAGCATCGACGCATGACCGCAGGAAAGAACAAACCTGTCTCTATCCATCCATGCCGGATTTTCAGGATTATGTTTTAAAATACGTGTCCACAAAACATAGGCCGCAGGAGCAAGCCCCATTGGAGCTCCAGGATGGCCTGAATTTGCTTTCTGTATGGCATCCATCGACAGCGTACGAATGGTATTTATACAAAGTTCATCAATAATATGTTGTCGGCCGTTAGGCAAGCCGTTGTCCATTTGATTCATCTCCTTAATGCAAATATCTATAATTTTGTTGTAATCCTATAATGCTCGCATCCATTCAGGCTTAAGTGCCACCTTGCCTGCAAGTGCATCATCGATCATTTTAATTGTTGACTTCTTGTCTTTAGGCAGTCTTGCCCTTATGGGAAGATAGTTTGATGCGTGATTGGCGTGAAAAAGCCCCTTAGAAAGGTTTGTTGCATCAATCATGGCTCTTAGTTCTTTCAACATCTGTTCCGGTTCCAACAGTACAAAATCACCTGAACGGCTATTTTTATCAAGTTCAGTACCGGGGTAAAGCATAAGGCTCAATGCACCCACATATTCCGGGTCTATTGCTGAAAGCACCCGACCGGTTTCCTCGGCATGAATCAAAGATCTTTCAGGCCCTGCAATACCAATCAAAACGGTAACGGAAAGCTTAATTCCGGCTTCTCTGGCTTTTTTCCCCATATTAATCATGGTTTCTGAACTTGCCCCCTTATTAACCTTCTTGAGAGTAAAATCATCGCCGGTTTCAAGGCCCATGTAAGCTATGCCAAGCCCATGCCGCCTCAACTCCTTGAGCTCGTCGGAAGTTTTCATTTTAAGGCTTTTTGCATTGGCATAAACGCCGATACGAGTAACCCAGGGAAGCTGTTTTTCAATCGCTTTAAGAATCTTTATTAACCTTTTTTGGGGAATAATCATGGCGTCCCCGTCACAAAGAAACATCCTGCGCTGCCTTCTGCAATTTATGGAAGCAAAAGCAATATCTTCCATGATTATCGCCTCGGGTTTTATACGAAAACGTTCTCCCTTGTATGCTCCGCAAAATGTACATTTATTGTGCGAACATCCCACAGTCACCTGTAGCAAAATACTGTTTGCCTCACTCGGAGGCCTTATTATATTCCCTTCATAATGCATAATGCTTCTCCAATATAAAAATTTGAATGTTACTTATCTTAAATCCATCATCATATGCAACCTTTTTTAATATTTGGAACCATTACAAACAAATTTTTCAAACTCAAGGTTGCTAAATCAAACCTAAGTTAAGCCTTTTTATCCATACGTCTTCTGCATTTTTTGATGGATTCCGTTGGCAATAAATACCGGTTGACAAAATTATTTTATTATCGCAATATATCTCGCAATTAATCAGTTGAAGCTGATAAAATAGTGAAGCTATAATCATCTAAAAATATTTTCGTATAAAACCTGTTTATACAAATAGATTGCCTTAACATTCAAAAAGAACAGGAAAGCGTTTTCAAAAATCGATTAGAATAAAACCACGAAGGTGCAGATATTAAAGATACTGTATTTTTGTGGTTTTTTTTTGGTATTCCGGATGTTTTTTTATGATTAAGATTGATAATATTTGCGACAGTAAAAAATTAATTTAAAAGGGTTAGGAATCATGCATATTTCCGAAGGTGTATTATCCCCTGCCATACTTGCCGGAGGCGCTTTAATCGCTGCAGCCGGTGTTTACACAGGACTTAAAAACATTGATCAGAAAGACATCCCGACAACAGGTATCCTGTCTGCAGTTTTTTTTGTGGCCTCGCTTATTCATGTTCCTGTCGGGCCGGCATCCGTGCATCTGATTTTAAACGGGTTGCTGGGTTTTATTCTTGGGTGGAAGGCGTTTCCTGCAATCCT
>DAOWOC010000323.1 GCA_030642225.1 Deltaproteobacteria bacterium | reverse complement strand
GTAAGCAAAACTGATTCCCTTTTGTACGTAATCTTCCACAGAGTCAGCAATGAGTTCTTCAAAACCCACCTGTGACAACAGGCCGGCGCCCACCCGTGATCGATGGGTCATCCCTGCCAGCGTAATAACCGGCACACCCATCAGCAATGCTTCGCAGGTAGTGGTGGTACCATTGTACGGAAACGTATCAAGACCTATATGAATGCGGTTGTAAAACTCGAGATGAAGCAGGATGGATGGAATATGGGATACAAGTTCTATCCGCTCGTGTTCAACGCCATTCTCGGCAAAAAGATCTATCATAATTTTACATGTTTCATGATCTGCAAACGCACCTGACTTTAAAATAATTCGCCCGGCAGGGACAGCTCTCAATATTTCGGCCCATGCCTTAATGGCCGCACCTGTTATTTTGGCGCGGTTATTAAACGAACCAAAAATGATTCGCCCTGAATCCATATTTTCATACTTTGCAATTGCCGGAATTTTTTCAGGAGGAGTATAGCAAAGAAAGGTGTGCGGCAGCCGCACCAGTTTTTCCGTATAAAGGTGTTCAGTCAAGCCGGGGGGGTCTGCTATAAAATCAGTTAACCTGTAATCCATGGTTTCAAGCCCTGTCGTATTAGGGTAGCCAAGGTAGGCAACCTGGATCGAGGCTGGTTTTATAGAAAAAAGAGTAATACGATTTCCGGCGGTGTGTCCGGCTATATCAATAAGAATATCAATTTTGTCCTGTCGAATCCGGTCTGCAACCTTCTTATCATCCAAACCGGCAATACTTATAAAATAATCAGCATCCCGCGCAAACGCATTAGTAACCTCATCAGGAGAAGTTACATCCGAATAACAAAAAACCTCGAATCCGGATCGATCATGTGTCTTGATTATGGCTTTAAGAAAATACGCCACTGAATGAGTTCTGAAATTGGGTGAAACATATCCAATACGAAGCTTACGATCAACAGCACAAACACCTGGACTGTGCAGCCGATGATATCTGTTTTTAACGGAGTGCATCGCAGCCCAACGGCGGTGTTGGGAAAAAAGCCATGCCGAATCGTTATTATCCTGGTAATTATAAGCAAAAAGAAGGTTTGAATGGGCTGAGTTATAATCGGGCTGTATTTCAAGCGCCTTTCGATAACTTTCAATCGCTTTTGCAACCCTTCCTTGTTTTAGTAATGTCCCTGCCATATTATTCCAGGCTTTTGCATAACCCGGTTCTATTTCCAATGACTTCCTGAAAGCTTCAAGCGCTGCAGACAGCCTGCCAAGCCTTCTGAAGGCACCACCCAAATTATTGTAAGCCTTGAAATCGTCAGGTTTTAGCATCAGGGCCTTTTTAAAACATAAAATCGCTTCGTCCGTTTTGCCCTGGCTGCTTAAGGCATTGCCAAGATTATTATATGCCTCAGCGTATTCAGAATCAATATTAAGTACATTTTGATAACAAGCTATAGCCTCATTAATTTTGCCCCGACAGTTGAGCGCATTTCCAAGATTATTCAGTACATCCTTATGGTCAGGTTGCAGATCAAGTGCATTTTGATAGCACAAAATGGCAGCGTCCATGTTTCCCAGTTTTTTGAGAATATTCCCCAGGTTATTGTACGCATCAAAAAAATCCGGTTTCAATGCTATGGCCTTTTTATAGCTTAATTCTGCGTTTTTATAGTCTTTTTTATGGGCTAATATGTTTCCAAGTTTAAAATAAACATCCGGTGTATCCGGATTTGCTGCAATGGCATTTTTGTAACATACAATAGCTTCGTCAACTCTCCCCAGTTTTCTTAAGGCACACCCCAGGTTGCTGCAGGCACATAGATTTTCCGGTTTAAGCTCAATGACTTTTTTATAACATAAAACCGCTTTATCCATTTCACCCCTACTATAATATGTATTTCCGAGATTAATCATGGCCTCTACAGGATCAGGTTGAATCAAAAGGGGGTGCATAAAAGCCTTATGTGCTGCGTTTTCTTTATTGAATTTGTTAAACATATTACTCTGGATTATAAAAAGGTTATTCGTGAGTTAAGCATGAGGATATCAGCATGATTGAGTGCTTTTTATAATTTCTTAAATAAGTACACGCAAATATTATGCCTATACGAAAGATGCTAAAGCGGGGTACCCGCAACCCAAAGATGAAGTTGTAGGAGTC
>DAOWOC010000064.1 GCA_030642225.1 Deltaproteobacteria bacterium | reverse complement strand
TAATTTAAAAAAATCATATATCAGATAAATCAAGTTTGATTCCCCCTTGATTTATCTGTTTACAATCTATCTTTTTTGTTAACTATTCGGTATATTCAGGTATTCCTCTATCTTTGCCTTGCTTTTTAATCCTTTTAACCATGTGTTTAAACGCTCCATCTGTTTTTGTTCTAAAAATTTCTTTTCCATTTCCGGCTTCATGGCATCAAAATTATCTGCCCCGGCTCTTTTAATCTCTTTTAACCTGATTATACAATAATCATCGCCTGTTTTTATTGCCTTTTCAAGATAAGGTTTATCCATAGAAAGCATAAAGGCATTTTTAACAATAATCTGAGATGGCGTTATCCCTGGAATGCTTCCATACCGGGTGAAGCCCGAAGTTGTGATTGAATCTGCGCCTGATTCACTCACAGCATCCTCCCAGGTTATTTTGCCATTATAAATATCTGAAGCAAGCTGCTCTGAAGATTTAAGAGCAAGTTCATCTTTTTTTTCTTCTTTCCACTCAGCAAAAACAAATTCCTTTACATTTGAAAATTCAGGCAGACCGGGTGGATTAATTTTATCAACCTGGAGTATATAATAACCGTCATCAAACTCCATAAGACCACTTAACTCGTTTGGATTGAGCATAAAGATAACATCAAGCATTTCCTGTTTGCCTCTTATTACAGATGGAGGATTTTTATATGAAAATAGTCCTGTTGATTCCCTGTATGCATGTTCGATTAGCTCAAGTTCATTAAAACCTGTCTCCTCCTGGAGTTGTTCGGCAAAAACCTCGGCCTGTTCAACGGCCATATCTTTTGCCATGTCTTTTTTCAACTCTTCAACAATAATGCCTCTGACTTCAGCTAAGGATTTCTTTTGAGCCTCCCTGATATTATTTACTTTAATGATGTGAAAACCGAAATTGCTTCTAACCGGCTCGCTCATTTCTCCCTTTTTCATGGCAAAGGCCTTGCGGGCAAAGGGTTCTGTCATCTCTGATTGCTTAAAATAACCAAGATTTCCTCCGTTTTTAGCGCTTGGCCCCTGGGAAAATTGTTTTGCCATATCCGCAAAATCAGCTCCTTTTTTAATCTTTTCAAGAATTTCATCGGACTTGTCTAATGCAGCTTTAACGATATCTTCGGGGGCATCAGGAGAAACCTTTATCAGGATATGACTTGCATTTACCTGTTTTGGCAATGCAAAGCGTTCCTCGTCAATATTATAGACATCTTTTATATCATCTTCATTAGGCACCATTTCATCAACAAAATCCGCCCACCTGAAGCCGATTATAATGGCTTCACGTTCTTCAGGCTGCTGGTATCTTTCCTGATGTGATTCAAAGTAATCCTTGATTTCGTTATCATCGATATCATCAGACTTTAAGTCCTTGTCAAATCCCGCTTTTTTAATGGAAATGTATTCTATTACCCTTTCCTGATTTTCAAAGTCATAAAAATCCTTAAGTTCATTTTCAGCAATTACAACTCCTTTAAGTAGAGCAGTTGTAACCTGTTGAATAAGCAGATCCTCTTTAATATTTTTCTCAAAATCCTGAGGGGTCATCCTGAGGCGTAAAAGGAATTGCTTATAAACCGTTTCATCAAATTTGCTATTACGCTGAAAAACATTATAGCTCATAATTGCCTTTTGCAATTGTTCATCAGAGATAATAAAATTCATGTCCTTTGCTGCATTGATGATCAGCTTTCGTTGTATCAATTCATTAACGGCCTGACGTTCAATGTTTAAAAGTTTCAGCAATTTTTCATTCAGGGCGCCGCCCATTTTTGCCCTTATCCTGTCAACGAGATTATCATATGTCCTTTTATATTCATCCATCATTATAGGTGAATCATCAACCATGGCGACAAGATTTGCCCTTTTGCTTGAGATACTTCCCACCCCCCAGCTTACAAAAACCAGTGCAATTACGAACAGTATTATCTTGAAAAACCATGATTTTGCATTATTACGCATATAACTTAGCATCTAATTCTCCTGGATTATTAACGACTTTGTCGAAATTATAAATTTTTATTAATATAAATATACCAGCTTTTATTTATTATCATAGATTTATATATTTTTAGAAAGAAATATTCTTATTATGTATAAATAGAATTGATAAATCCCTTTTTATTGACATTACCATAATAATCCGGCTATCACATCATCATGAAAAAAACGTATAAAAACGGATTCCGAATATATCATCAAAACAGCCTTGGATATCCCAAATTGTTGCCTGTTATTGAAAAAAAACAGGATATTGTTAACGCCATTACAAACAATCAGGTTGTTATTATTACAGGTGAAACAGGATCAGGCAAATCCACCCAGTTGCCCAAAATGTGCCTTGAGGCGAATCAGGGCAGGGGAAGGATGATCGGCATAACACAACCGAGGAGGATCGCTGCTGTGTCTCTTGCAAGGCGGGTGGCGGAAGAACTCGGCCCCGGGCATAAAGATATTGTGGGTTGTAAGATTAGATTCAGAGACAATACATCCCTTTCAACTGTTATTAAATTTATGACTGATGGTATACTGCTTGCAGAGATGCAAAAAGACCGCCAACTTAAAGCTTATGATACAATCATCATTGATGAGGCACATGAACGCAGTGTTAATATTGATTTTCTCATAGGTATTCTCAGGGGATTGATAAAAACAAGAAATGACCTCAAGGTTATTATTACATCCGCCACCATTGATACGCAAAAATTTTCAGTGGCCTTTGAAGATGCGCCGGTGATTAGCGTTACGGGCAGGACATATCCTGTTGATATCATATACAAACCGCTTGACAATGAAAAAGAGGAAGTTGGGGATACTACCTATATAGACCGGACAATTGATACAGTTGTTGAGTTAGAGCAGAACAGGAAAAAAGGTGACATCCTGATCTTTATGCCCACTGAGGCGGATATCAGAGAAACTGTCCAGCGCCTTGAGGGTAGCATGAATGACTGCATTATTCTCCCTTTATTCGGCAGGCTTTCCACAGCAGACCAGCAGAAAATTTTCAGCAATTTCCCAAGGCGCAAGGTCGTGGTTGCCACCAATGTAGCTGAAACATCCATAACCGTTCCAGGTATTACCTATGTAATTGATACGGGCCTGGCGCGTATTGCGGAATATAATCCACAGGCCAGAACATCCGGCCTGGCTATTAAACCCGTTTCAAAAAGCAGCGCCGATCAAAGAAAAGGCAGGTGTGGAAGGGTCAAATCCGGCATATGTATAAGACTCTATTCAGTGGATGATTTTTTAAACAGGCCGGAATTTACACAGCCGGAAATCATGCGCTCAAATTTAGCCGAGGTTATTCTCCGCATGCTTTTTCTCAGGCTTGGAAACGTTGATACATTCCCATTTATTGATCCGCCATCTTTGCGTTCAATAAAAGAGGGTTTCAAGCTCTTAAAAGAACTGGATGCATTGGACCCAGAGGGCAGGCTAACAAAAACAGGCCGCATAATGGCAAGACTTCCGCTTGACCCGCGTATATCAAGGATGCTTATACAGGCCAGAAAAGAAAAGGCAATAAGGGAGATTATTATTATTGCAGCCGGATTATCTATACAGGATCCAAGGGAACGACCGGCTGAAAAGGAGGCACAGGCTGATCAGGCGCATGCCCGCTTTAAGTCTCCGGGATCAGATTTTCTTACCCTTATGAAGATATGGGAGATTTATGAACGCTTCTTAAAAAGCTCTCCAACCCAGAATCAGAGACGCAAATTCTGCAGGCAAAATTTTTTGTCATTCTCAAGAATGAGAGAGTGGAGGGAGATATATGATCAAATTTGCTTAGTCTTAAAAGAGAGCAAAAATTTTAAGATCAACATAGAAACGGCCTCTTATGAGGCGGTTCACAAGTCTGTTTTGAGCGGTTTTTTATCATATATAGCTATAAAAAAGGAAAAAAATATTTATCAGGGTGCGCATAACAAGGAGCTTATGCTTTTTCCGGGTTCTGTTATATTTAAAAAAGGCGGCGACTGGATTGTCTCTGCTGATCAGGTTAAGACATCGAGACTCTTTGCAAGGATCGCTGCCAGTATTGAACCTGAATGGATAGAACCGCTTGCACATAATGTCTGTGTTTATCAATATTCAGACCCCCATTGGGAAAAGAAAAGAGGACAGGTCGTTGCCCTTGAAAAGGTTTTGGTTTTCGGGCTTGTAATTGAGGCCCAAAGAAAAATTGATTACAGTAAAATCAATCCCAAAGAGGCAAGAGAGATATTTATACGTTCTGCACTTGTGCAGGGAGATGTCCAGAGGCCATTTTCTTTTCTTTTGTATAATCAGAAGGTTATAAATGAGATACAAAGTATTGAGGCCAAAACAAGACGAAGAGACTTGCTGGTTGATGGAGAGATTATCTTTGAATTTTATGACAAACGTATAGGGGATGTATGTGACATAAGAACATTTAGTAATATGCTCAAGAAAAAAGGAGATGATTCATTTTTAAAAATGGATAAAAATGATCTCATGTTAAAGACACCGGAGATGGATTTCTTAATGCAGTTTCCGAGATCCATGAGGGTCGGTGGCAATAATCTGCCACTTTCTTATCTCTTTGAGCCTGGCAATGAAAAAGATGGCGTTACCTTAAGGGCGCCGGTTGAATTTATTGGCCAGATTCCAGCCGAACCTTTTGAATGGCTGGTGCCCGGGCTGCTTAAAGAAAAAATAAATTTTCTTTTCAAGGGTCTTCCAAAGGCTTACAGAAAACAGCTTGTGCCTCTTTCAAGGGCTGCATCTCTTATATTTGATGAATTAATACCTTATAAAGGGCCATTTTTACCGGCGCTTGAAAAGGTTGTGATGTCCCGCTTCGGGATACTTGTAGGCAGGGATGTCTGGCCAATTGATAAAATGCCGGAGCACCTTGTTATGAGATTTGAGGTTGTAGATAAAAATGGACAAGTTTTGGCCTCGGCAAGAAATTTTAAAGAGTTAATAAATAAAGCTAAAAAAAGAGTCAGTGACGCAATATGGACTGAAGCCACTAAAAAATGGGAGGTCTCCGGCAGGATAGAATGGGATTTTAAAGATTTACCTCAAAGTATCCGTCTTGATTCAGGCCCAGGGGTGCCACGGCTCGCTTTTCCTGCTATTATTGATGAAAACGGGACAATCGGGGTAAGGCTTTTCCAGGAGACAAAAGAGGCTGATACTGCGAATAAACAGGGATTTGTCAGGCTTGTGGAGCTCTATTTCAAGGATCAGATAAAATGGTTAAAAAAGAAATGGATTATGCCTGATAAAGAATTTATATACTTTGAGTTTAATGTTGTTAATATTAGGAATCAAATTATTAGATATATATTAAGGCAGGTTTTTAATGCCCCGGCTTCAGGGCCTCCCCTTAAAGATGTTTTTCTTAAGAAGGTTGATGAATTAAAGACATGTTTAAGCGATGCCGCTGATGAGATTTTTTTTCTTATAACAGATACCCTGAAAGAGGGCAGGATAACTATTTGTCGCCTTTTGGAACTTAAAAAAAAGGCAGATACCAACCTGTTTTTACAGGAAATGTTTGAAAATTTTATAAAAGATACTAAAAAATATTTCCCAATGGATTTTCCTGATAAATACAGCATAAACATGCTTGGAAATCTTAAGCGATATCTTAAGGGTATTAGAATAAGAGCAGAAAGAGCCGGGATTGATCCTGAAAAAGATTTAAAAAAAGCAGAAGAAATTATTTTTTTTGTAAAATTTTTAGATGATAATATGGCAGTGCACAATATTTCGCCCGAAAAACTGAATGCACTTGAGGATTTTTCCTGGATGGTCGAGGAGTTTAAGGTCAAAATATTTGCGCCTGAATTAGGGGCATCAAAGCTTGCATCCGCAAAACAGCTCAAAAAAAAGATAAAAGAGATTAATGGATTATTTTAATAGGTTATATTATTTTTAGAATAAAATCATGGATTTGGTTTAAATATTGCTTTCCATATTTTCATGATACATTTAATAAAATGGTAATTGGACTGCCGATATCCTAACGAATAAGAACAAATTGTGCAGGCGGAAGCCTCTTAACCTGTAAGAGAGACATACAGAAATCAAACAAAAACAAAAAAAGGCTGTTTGTTAATTTTTTTAAAAAAATTCATATCTTACAAAAAAGTTGGGGTCTTATATAAACCGGATATTTTATAATTATCCTTGACTAAAGGCAGTTGGTAGGTTTAGATATTTTAAAATGATAGGCTTTTATGGATTTATCATAAGATATAAACTAGTTAAAGGTCAGAGGTATTATTATGAAATTTACACCCCTTGATATACAGCAACAACGATTCAAACTTTCCTTTAGAGGCTATAATCAAAAAGACATGGATGAATTTTTATATTTGATTGCTGAGGATTTTACCGAGCTTATTAAAAAGAATAATACGCTTTATGAACAAAATCAGTATCTTACTGATAAAATTGATGGATATAAGGACAGAGAAAAACTCTT
>DAOWOC010000003.1 GCA_030642225.1 Deltaproteobacteria bacterium | reverse complement strand
CTGGATATAAAAATAATTGTTTTTTTATAAATCATGTTAAACATTTATTCCTCTACAAAATTTTAAACGCCTTAAATCATTTTTTAAAATAAAGGTGTTTAACACCATAATTTAAACAATCGACTACGAAATATAAAATTATAAAGATTTGATATTCTTTATGAATAATATAAAATTTAACATAAACGGGGGTAGGATAGAGATGGCAAGAAGAGATAAAATGAAAGCAGCTTTATCAGGGATGTATGCCCAGTCACTAAAACCACATACAGATGAAGGAATTGCGGATCAAATTTGTGGAAAATGTAAAAATTTTTCTGAAAATGCCTGGGCAAGCGATGGCAGGGGTACATGCAATATTTTAAAACTTGGATCTGATATTGGATCTGATCCCCCTGTATTCGTGGTTGATGAAGGTGATGGTTTATTAACAATGACCCTTGGTGATGCAACAAAATGTAAATATTTTAAAAAAATGTCCATGATGGATACTGATAATACCGAGTGCAGTGATCCTGTTCACAGACGTTCAATAAGACAGATGCAAAAAGATTAATCATCATCACGAACATGGATTATTTATTCGTTACATGTTCGTGATACATTAATCTTTATAATGGATTTGTACCTTTATAAGGTTTTACCTCTTTTACTTCAACCTCAATATCTGTTGAACATTCTATAACAATATCAGCCCTTGCAACGTCAATTACAGCGCCGGGTCTATCAGATTCACTACTCTTTATTGCCTCAAGAATACCTTTGATGACAAAAAACTCATCAACATTGCCGTCTTCTGCTTGATTTTACAACACACAGATTCGAATAATTAGAACCTTTATACTCAACATGAATCCGTGCCTCATCATGGCTGCATGTTAAAGTAATGTTACCCAATTCATTACCCGAGGCCTTTTCAAATATAAATGCCTGGCTGAAGACAGGAAACCCGCCTAATTTTTCATTCTTAAATTTAATAAAAGATGTTTCAAGACTTACAGAAATTTTTTTATTACCTTCCTGCACGGTTATAGGCGGCTCATTATCCTCCAAATTAAAAGAAGGCGAAGTTGCAATATCTTCTTCTAACTCTTCAGTAAAACTCTCGGGACTATCTTCATTAGAGACGATATCTTCCATAGCGCCAAGAAGATTGTCTGTTTCTTTTTTCAAATCAGCTATAGGAGTGGATTTATCCTTAAATAGAACTATTTTTTTATAAGAGATTATACCATCACGCAAGCTCTTTTGAGCTATATTTTTGGCTTTATCAATATTTTCATATGGACCGATATATACCCTGTGCCAGAATTTCCCTTTAACCTGCGCCTCCTCCATAAAACTTGATAACCCCTGGTCATCAAGCCTACTCATTTGCGCAATGGCATTTTCAATATACTGGAATGAAGCAATATGTACTGCATAAAATTTACCTGAGACACCCGGCACATTGACAGCTTCGGATAATATTTTGTGATAGGTAATCAGACCCTTTTTTACTGCATTATCTGCAGCGTTCTTTGCAATTTCATGGCTCTTATATGGGCCAAGATAAAGCCTGAGCCATGTCTCTCCTGCAAGATAAGCTTCTTTAATAAAAGAAGGAAAACCTGATTTTCTTAATTTATTAATTTCCGAGTAAGCTAAGGCCTTATTTTTATACGAACTTACATGAATGATATAATCGTCAGCAAACACAGATTCATTAAAGGATAAAAAAGATAAAATACTAATAACAAAAATCAAAATCTTTATACTTTTCATTTCTATTCTCCTTTTTTGACAATTTTTACAAGTTTATCTAAAAAAAAGCAACTACTATACCACAAGAAGATTTATACAAAATAAAAAAACATTAATTAAAGAAATACAAATTTATGAATTTGATAAAATAGAGAAACTGATCAAGGAAAACATGAGGACAATATGGGTGCTACAAATGTTTTTTTATGCAAAAATTTTTAAAAAATTATCAAATATTAACATTTTTTTTAGTTTTTAAAATCTTTTCAATTTCTAAGAGTTTTTCATTATCTTTCTTATTATTTGCCAGGATTTTTATTATCTTTTTTGTCTTAAGCAAACATTTATTTAAATTTATTTCTAATTGCATAACAGTATCTTTTGCATTCCCTTCAATCATTTCCTTTGCAAAACGATATTCTTCAATTTCATCATAACGGTTAACAAGGTCTCTTAGATTATTAACTTTTTCAACAAATATCTCAAGATGTACCGGTTTTGTAAGATAATCACGTGCGCCATTTCTGATGGCCTCTACCGCAGTTTCAATTGAACCATAACCTGTAAGGACAATTACTTCAATTTTATCATTAATATTTTTTGCAATTTTAAGGATATCTATACCTGACATATCAGGAAGCATTAAATCAGTAATAATGATATCCACATACTTTTCTCTTAAAATATTCAGGGCATTTTCTCCTGTTTCACACATAATAATATCATCATCATGGAGACTTATTGTATAAAGCGCTCTTTCATACATATCCTTTAATTGGATATCATCTTCAATGCACAAGATTCGCATTTTATTCTCCATCTGAAATATTTTTGTACATCACAAAAATTTTAAATCATTTATAATAAAAATATTTTTTTATATTATAATATTTATTTGGATATAACATATATCTTAATATATATGTATATAAACTTAGACATGAAATAAACTAAAAAATAATAACTTATTATTTTTTACAAAAAATATCAGGTCATTAAATGATAAAAATCATCCAAGGCTTAAAGGGGAAAAAAGCATTTTTCAAGGTTGATAAAAACATATTTCCATTCTCATCTATTTTAGAAAAAGCAACAAACCTATCTGAAAAATTCAACGAACAAGGCGTTAAACCTGAAATGATCATAGCAGTTGATGTTGAAGACCCCCTACATTTTACCACAGCATTATTTGCAACAATCATCTCTCGCGCTATCCCCGCTATTTTTGATGTAACTTCAAAAAACATGCGTTTAACCCTTAAAGAGACAGGTTATCCGATGATTGCCCCTGATTTTCATATTGATTTCCCTGATAATTTTAATATTAAAACATCCAAAATTAAAGGCCGGGGCAATAATGTTTCAATGGGAGATGGATTATTTCTCTTTACAAGCGGTACAACAGGAAAACCTGCAAGGATTTATAAAAATTCATTTAATATAATGGAAGAGCTCTCAATACTACAAAAATTTATCCCCTTAACAAAAAATATAATTTTTTTAGCAACAGTCAGACCGCACCACATTTACGGTTTTCTCTTTACAATTTTGCTGCCTCTTTTTACAGACATTCCGGTTATCCACACCAAAAGCCTGCTGCCAGGAAATATACTTAATATTATAAATAAAAATAACAATAATATTTGTCTTATTACCATACCTGCTTTTATTAATGCCTTACTGAGAGTATCAAAAAATCATAACACTCATCATATTCCACTGACGATCTCATCCTCAGCACCTCTGCAAAAAATAGCGGCTATATCCATGAATAATACCTTGTCAGATAGTATTATTGAGATATTCGGTTCAACTGAAACAGGAGGAATAGCCTCAAGACAAACAATTAACGGGGAAAGGGATGATGCATGGCAGGTATTCCCGGGGATAGAATATAAGGTACAGGATGACCGCCTTATGATCAGGTCCAAGATGATTTCTCCTGATCAGCCAACGGACATGGATGGCTTTTATACAACCATGGATATTGCAAGAGTATTGGATAATGAAAAATTTGAAATATTAGGACGCATTCAGTATATTGTTAAAATAGGGGGGAGAAGGGTTTCAACGCTTGAAGTAGAAAAATGCATTATAAATTCCGGTCTTGTTAAGGAATGTGCTGTTATTGGCGTAAAATCCAAAAAAATGACAGGGGAAATATTGGTTGCATTTTTAACAGGGGTGGCTAATCATAAAAAAATTAAACAATATTTGATTAATAAAATTGATTTACATAAAATTCCAACACGATTTGTCTGTTTAAACCATTTACCAAAGACAGGTGTAAATAAAAAAATAGATATCAGAGCACTAAAAGAAAAAATTGAATAAAAATTATAGAATATTTTAAGTATTGAAAATTTTACAAAGGTGTTCAAATGAATGAAGAATTTACAAAGAAAGATCAGTCCATCGGCATTGGCAAAATTATTATGATTGTTGATGATGAAGATTATATCAGGGAAGCATGCCAGGAGATCCTTGAAAATTATAGCTACAATGTATTTGTTGCTGATAGCGGAAAAAAGGCGTTAAAAATATTTGATAAAGAAAAGGATAATATTGATTTAATAATTCTGGATCTTAGTATGCCGGAAATGGATGGATTTACTTGCCTGAATAAATTTTTAAAAATAAAAAAAAATATTAAGGTTATTATCTCAAGCGGGTTTATAGAAAACGACAAAGCCTCACAATGTCTTGAGGCAGGAGCCATTGGATTTATTAAAAAACCATATCATTTTAAAGAATTTTTACGCATGATAAAAGAAATTATTTAAAATCAATTATCAGCATAAAAAATCATAAAAGTTTTTTATAGGGCAATCAAGTGTACGATATTTTTATAACTCTTTGAAATCATTGAAGCAGATAAACAGGCTTTCCTGTTCTTCGTATAGTGGCACAAGCAATCCTTAGAGCCTTTTATAAAAATATAAAATTTTTAGTCAAATAGTTTGCCTATGTAATTAATGTTTACAGTGCGCTGTCTTCCAAAAAACTGTAATAACCTTTATTATTGAAAATAATATGATCAAGCAGATTTATACCAAGAATATTTCCAGCGTCTTTTATTCTTATGGTTGTTTCCCTGTCTTCAGAACTTGGGGTAAGGCTTCCGGACGGATGATTGTGAGCAATAATAATAGACGATGCCCTTTCAACGATTACATCGGCAAAGACCTCCCGCGGATGCACCTGGCTTTTATTGACAAGCCCTATGGTGATTACCCTGAGATTCAGGACCTCATTAGCGCCATTCAATGAAATACAGATAAAATGTTCCTGTTTCCTGTCATCATAATGCCTCAGCAATGGGAGAATATCTGTTGGGAATTTAATTTTAAGACCTTCCGGCTTGATCCTCCTCCTTACAAATTCAATCGCAGAGGCTATCAGAGCGGCCTTGGCCAGGCCTATGCCGTCAACCTCCATAAGATCACCAACTGAAACCATAATACCCTTTTGATCTATAATCCTGATAATTTTATTGGACAGGGAAAGCACATCATCTTTTTGCGTACCCTTACCAAGGATTACTGCAAGCAGCTCTTTATCTGAAAGCGATTCAGCACCCCTTGCAAGAAGTTTTTCTCTGGGGCGCTCGTTTACGGGTATGTCACTGATTTTTTTCATAAATATATTCAGAATAAAATTGTTTTATAAACAGGCTCCTATTTTTTAAGAAATTGTTTAAGATCATTTAAATCATTCCTGATCTCGTCAATAAATTTCAATTTATCTTTGTCCATGTTCCTGTAAGCAGGCTGAGTTTGGTGATTTAATGTCCTGATCTTTTCCCTTGCCCCCTCAATTGTATATTTCTGCCGGTAAAGAAGGTCTTGAATCAACAAAATGAGTTCAACATCTTTGCGTTTATAAAGTCTCTGGTTGGAAAACGGTCTTACAGGCTTTATGGAATTAAATTCTGTTTCCCAGTATCTAAGCACATATGTTTCAACCCCTATCAGCCGAGCTACCTCGCCAATACGGAAATACTCTTTATCTGGTATGAGGCTGGCATCAATTCCCATTTCAGGCTCTCAAAGTTGCATTTATTACCTTAGACAGAGTTTTAATAATTTTATTTATTGATTTATTAACCTCATTATCATTGAGTGTCTTTGTCTCAGAACGAAATAAGAAATTTATAGCCATACTTTTTTTACCCTGCCCTACCTTCTCTGCATCTCTAAATATATCAAAAAGTTCCACTTTTTTCAAAATGAATATTTTAATCTTTTTAATTGCTGCAAGGATTTCTGACCATTTGACGTGTTCATCAACAACAATGGCTATATCCCTCTCTATTGCCGGAAACTTAAGAATATGTTCAAATGTTGGGATCAAAAGGGCAAAAGGCATTAATTTTGACAGGTCAAGCTGAAAAATAAATGCATCCTGTTTAAGATCAAAGGCTGCTTTAACCTTTTTAGATATCATCCCTATTTCACCAACAGCGTTACCATTGATTAAAATAACAGCTTTTTGTGAATCACTTAAACATGTTATGCTGTCATCTTCTTTCAATTCAAGTGCTGGCAATGACATCTGTTCAAAAAGGGTCTCAAGCGCGCCTTTAATGTCAAAAAAATCCACAGGATCATTTTTCCCCATCCATGACAAATTCCTTCTTTTTCCGGTTATAAGGGCGATCAGCATTTCTCTTTCATCAGGCAGTTCATTACTGGTTGGGATAAAAACCTTTCCAATCTCAAACAGGGATAAATCAAGATTTTTATGGTTAAGATTTCTAAGCATCGTGTTCAATATCCCAGGTACAAGCGTAGTCCGCATGATTGACTGATCCTCGCTTAAGGGATTTTTAATTTCTACTGCCTTTATAAATTCAGAATCAGGAGAAATGCCAAGATTGATAAGAGAATCTCTTGAGATAAATGAATAATTTATTATCTCCATAAACCCGAGGCTAACCATGCTCTGATGCAATCTTTCTCTTAATTTCTGATGCTGATGTTGAGGCGATGCCATAACCCTGGTTGTGGGAAATGTTATAGGGATTTTATTATAATTATGCATTCTTGCAACTTCTTCAATAAGATCAACCGGTCTTTTTATATCCTGCCGAAAGTTAGGGGGGATAACAAGAAGTATATCCTGCTTATCCCCTGTATCAACTCGCATTCCAAGCGCCTGCAGATAAATCACTATCTCTTTTGAGCTTAATTTAAGACCAAGCATTTTATTAACTGACAGGGTGGAAAGGGATATAACTGGTGGCTGGATCGGGTTTGGATAACTGTCTATAATCCCTTTTGCTATCCTGCCGCCTGCCAATTCGCTGATCAAACATGCCGCACGGTCCAAGGCCAAAATCACACTATCAGGGTCTGTCCCCCGTTCAAACCTGTAACTCGATTCTGTACGTATGCCGGTCTGCTTTGATGTTTTCCTGATACCAGGAGGATTGAAATATGCGCTTTCTAAAAGCACCCGTGTTGTGCCAGCATGTATCTCGCTGTTTTCACCCCCCATTATCCCTGCAAGGGCTACCGATTTTTTACCATCGCAAATCATAAGGCTTGATGGATCAAGTTTGTACTGTGTCCCATCCAAGGCATTAAATAAAAGTTCTTTTCCAGCTTTTTTGATTATTATACGCTGTTCTTCGAGAAGATCAAAATCAAACGCATGTAATGGCTGCCCAAATTCCATAAGTACAAAGTTAGTTATATCAACAACATTATTTACAGACCTTATACCCACTGATTCAAGCCGGTTTTTAAGCCATTTGGGCGATGACTTTACAGTTATCCCCTCAATTATACGGGCAGTATAACGCTGGCATAATTCAGGCGCTTCATTAGTTATCTGTGTTAATTTGGTTATATCCTCTCCTGTTTCATTTACAGCTGTTTCAGGCATTTTAAACGGGATATTTAAAAGAGCGGAAATCTCCCGCGAAACTCCTGTTACTGAGAGCCAGTCCGGCCGATTAGGGGTAACGCTGAGTTCAAAGATAACTTCATAGATGTCCATGGCCTTTAATATGGATGTACCTGTTTCATATGAAGTATCAAGTTCCATGATCCCTGATTTATCATCACTAATATTCAACTCTTTTGCTGAACAAAGCATCCCGTTTGAGACCTCGCCCCTTAACTTTGACTTGGAAATAGTCATATTACCGGGCATTGTCGCACCTGGCAAGGCTAATGGATATTTGACGCCGGCCCTGACATTCGGCGCACCGCAAACAACCTGACATGTTCAATGCCATTATCAACCTGGCAAACCATGAGATGATCAGCATTACTATGTTTACACGCGGATATTACCTCTGCAACAACCACATCCTTTAAAAAATTATTCGGATATTCCATGCCCTCGACTTCCAACCCTGCCATGGTCAGGCATTCACTCAATTCAACCGGAGATATGGATATATCAATATATTGTTTCAACCATGAAAAACTTACTATCATGCGTTTATACCTGTGTTGTAATTTTGAAAAATTTTCATGTATTTCTTAAAACTGGCTCAAAAATCTTATGTCATTATCATAGAAAAGACGCAAATCATCAATGCCATACTTTAGCATGGCAATACGCTCAATACCCATTCCAAACGCAAAACCTGTATATTCTTCAGGGTCATAATCAACGGCCTTAAAGACCTCGGGGTCAACAAGACCGCAGCCAAGTATCTCAAGCCAGCCTGTATTTGAACAAACCCTGCATCCCTTACCTTTACACATAACACATGCCATATCAACCTCTGCACTGGGTTCGGTAAAAGGGAAAAAACTTGGTCTGAACCTGAGTTTGACTTCAGGGTAGAACATTTGATGGATAAAAAGGGTCAGTATCCCCTTAAGATCGCCAAAAGTTATATCCTTATCAACCATCAGTCCTTCAACCTGATGAAACATTGGGGTATGGGTTACATCTGAATCACACCTGTATGTTTTGCCAGGGGCAATTATTTTCAATGGCGGTTTCTGTTTCTCCATTGTGCGAATCTGAATAGGTGATGTATGGGTGCGAAGTACAATATTATCAGAGATATAAAAAGTATCCTGCATATCCCTTGCCGGATGCTCCTTAGGGATATTTAATGCCTCAAAATTATAAAAATCAAGCTCAACTTCAGGGCCTTCCTCTACCTGAAAACCTAATCTTGAAAAAATTCGGGATATCTCACGTGATATCCTTGTGATAGGATGTACGTGACCAGCAGACAACCTGCGCCCTGGAAGGGTTATATCAATCCCATGGGTTATAATATCCTTTTTTTCTAAAATATTTTTTTCTGCATTTTTAAGGACATTATCAATTGCAATCTTAACTTCATTGGCCAATTTACCTACTATGGGTTTATCTTCCGGGCTTAAAGAGCCAACCCCCTTTAATATTTGGGTCAATCTCCCCTTACGGCCAAGATAATTGCTCTTTATCTCTTTAAGTGTCTGCGCATCATCTGCTTGTGCTATCTTTTGAAGCGCCTCATCACGAATTTCTGAAATTTCTTTAATCATATTATTTTCACAGGATTAATGATTAAAATAGGGGCGGTTTTTTAACCGCCCCCATGCAAAACTTATATAAAAAAATTTATCTGGCAAGTTCAACGATCTTTGAAAATCCATTAGGGTCGCTTATAGCCAATTCAGACAAAACCTTACGATCCAGCTCGATATTTGCTTTTTTTAAACCATTGATTAGTTTACTGTAAGAAATATTATTCATTCTCGCAGCCGCATTAATCCTTATAATCCATAGACGTCTAAAATCTCTTTTTTTAGCCTTGCGATCTCTATATGCATAATTAAGCGCCCTATTAACCGATTCGGTTGCAATACGAATCAATTTACTGCGCGCCCCGCGATACCCCTTAGCCAATTTAAGAATTCTTTTTCTTCTTTTCCTTGAGCTAACCGCATTTTTTACTCTTGGCATCAGCCTCTCCTTATTCTTTCAACTGCTATAGATATGGCAGCATTTTTTTAATAGCTTTAATATTTGTTGGATCAGTAACATATGACTTTCTTAATCGCCTCTTTTGAGTTGGACTTTTGTTTACCAAAAGATGACTTGCATAAGCCTTGTTCCTGATTATTTTTCCTGTTCCGGTCTTTCTGAAACGCTTTGCCGCGCCCCTTTTGGTTTTAAGTTTTGGCATACATAAACTCCTTAAAAAATATTTCCAAAAAACATATTAAATACATAAAGACATTATTAACTCTTCGATGAAATATACATAATCATATTACGACCTTCCATCTTAGGCTGGCTGTCAATATTAATCTGATCTTTCAATTCTTCTACAATCCGATCAAGAATTTTAGCACCTAATTGTGGATAAGCTATTTCCCTGCCACGAAACATAATCGTTACTTTAACCCTGTTTTTATTAGCCAAAAACCTTTCAATATGCCTCAACTTAAACTGATAATCATGTTCCTCTGTCTTTGGTCGTATTTTGACCTCTTTAACCTGAATAATTGTCTGCTTCTTTTTTGCTTCCTGCTGTTGTTTATTCTGCTCGTATTTAAATTTACCATAATCCATTATTTTACAAACAGGCGGGTTAGCATTGGCCGCGACCTCAACGATATCAACCCCTATTTCTTCGGCCTTTTCCAAAGCATCCTTTATGGCCATGATACCTAGTTGTTCCCCATTAGGGCCGACAAGCCTCACTTCTGAAGCTTTTATTTCATAATTAACATTGACTTTTTGTTGTTTTGCTATGACTAAACCTCCATGTTAAAATAGTAATAAAGTCTTATCTAAATACCCCAACAGCACAATCTATTATTTACGCCTTTGCAAAAAGTCGTTTATCTTTAATTTTATTATTATTGATACAACTCACAATCCTTATTTACAAGCCCTATAAAATCTTCTATCTTTAGTTCGCTTTGCTTTTTATCATCCCTGCGTCTTAATGTCACCCTTTTTTCGCTTACTTCCTTATCTCCAATAATTAACATGTAAGGAATCTTCTGTAATTGCGCTTCCCGGACCTTAAGCCCAAGTTTTTCATTCCTGATGTCAATTTCAACCCTGATGTCAGCATCTATAAGCTTCTGATAAAGATTTTGAGCATATTCATTTGTCCGGTCAGTAACCGTTAATATCACAACCTGAACAGGTGAAAGCCATACAGGAAAAGCCCCTGCATAATGTTCAATCAGAATGCCGATAAACCTTTCAATAGCGCCCAAAATAACCCTGTGCAACATTACAGGTCTGTGCTTTGCACCATCCTGCCCCACATAACTAAGGTTAAATCTTTCCGGTAATGTAAAGTCACATTGTATAGTAGCACACTGCCATTTACGATCCAAAGCATCTTTAAGTTTAAAATCAATTTTAGGGCCATAAAAAGCCCCGTCACCCTCATTAATATCATATCCGGTATCTGATTCTTCCATGGCATTTTTAAGTGCATTGGTAGCCTTTTCCCAATCCTCATCACTTCCTATCGAATGTTCCGGCCGCGTACTGATCTCAACCTCATATTTAAAGCCAAAGATACCCATTACATATTTTATTAAATCTAATATTGATTTAATTTCATCGTCAAGCTGCTCAGGGGTGCATAAAATATGTGCATCATCCTGAGTAAATTCCCGAACACGCAAGAGCCCGTGTAAAACGCCTGATTTTTCATGACGATGAACTTTACCAAGCTCAAAATATCTTATAGGCAAATCTCTGTATGAACGTATGTGACTTTTATAAATCAGCATATGCGCTAAACAGTTCATTGGCTTTATGCCATAAGACTGATTATCAATCTCTGAAAAATACATATTTTCGCGATAATGATCAAAATGTCCGGACTTTTTCCATAATTCCGAACGTAACAGCTGGGGGCCGACAACCTTTTGATAGCCCCTTTTCAAATGCTCTTTGATTTCAAAATCCTCTAACACATAACGCAGTAAAGCACCTTTGGGATGCCATAAAATCATCCCGGCGCCGACCTCCTCACTTAATGAAAAAAGATCAAGCTCTTTCCCAAGTTTTCTATGATCTCTCTTCTTAACCTCTTCTAAATGGTTAAGATATTTTTTAAGTTCCTTAGATGCAGGGAAAGCTGTTCCATATATCCTTTGCAGCATCTGATTCTTTTCATTACCTCGCCAGTAAGCGCCTGCAACAGAAAGAAGTTTAAATGCCTTAAGCTTGCCTGTATGGATAATATGAGGCCCGCGACACAGATCAACAAAATCGCCCTGTTTATATATGGAAACATTATTATCAGCTATATCTTTAAGGAGTTCAAGCTTATATATCTCTCCATGCTGTTTAAAATATTCAATTGCCTGTTCTTTTGAGATATCCTCACGAACAAAGGGAATACCCTTTTTAATTATCTCATGCATTCTCTTTTCAATGCCTTCAAGATCATCAGGTGTAAAGCTTTCAGCACGTTCAAAATCATAATAAAATCCGTTTTCAATTGCAGGGCCAATAGCAATTTTTATACCTGGAAATAATTCCATTACGGCCTGGGCCATGATATGTGAAGCACTGTGACGTAATATTTCTTTGCCTTCTTCACTATCCGGTAAAACACCAAGTATATGTCCTGGTTCCGTGATTAATGATGTCAAATCAACAAGAATACCATTATACTTTGCAGCTATAAATTTATTTGGATTGTTTAAAACACTTTCAATCCTGCACTCTTCGTCAACATTAATTTCAGAACCATCATGCAGCTTTACTTTTATCTGTCCCATTAAAACACCAAAATCAAGGCAGGGCACTTAAAAAACCCTGACAAACAATTTTTTAATTCTCAATATTTCACGTAGTTTTATTTAAATCATATTATTTACACTATTATGGTAGGCACGGGCGGTTTTGAACCGCCGACTTCTACCGTGTCAGGGTAGCGCTCTCCCCCTGAGCTACGTGCCTATTATTAATAATTTTTTCTGCCATATAAGATTTTTCATGTCAAGGATAAAAGATTAATAAGTTCAGGTAGTAAGATTAATAAGAATTCAACTTTTATCTATATCAGGCTGAGATTGCAAATAGATCTACCTGATACATTACATTATTTAAAATCATAATAACAACAAAGAAGCCCGTCTTTTTCAAAAAGACGGGCTTCCCTGTTTGATTGGCAGTGTCCTACTCTCCCACCGGGCCGCCCCGGCAGTACCATCGGCGCTGAGAAACTTAACTTTTGTGTTCGGAATGGGTACAAGTGTTGCCTTCTCGCCATCACTACCAAATAAAATATGATTTTTTTAGGTCAAGCCGCTCGGTCTATTAGTACCGGTCAGCTAAATACATCACTGTAATTACACCCCCGGCCTATCAACCTCGTAGTCTACAAGGAACCTTATGGTACTAATGTACGGAATATCTAATCTTGGGGTCGGCTTCCCGCTTAGATGCTTTCAGCGGTTATCCGGTCCGAACGTGGATACCCAGCAATGCCATTGGCACAACAACTGGAACACCAGTGGTTCGTCCAACCCGGTCCTCTCGTACTAGGGTCAGAGCCCCTCAAATATCCTACGCCCACAGCAGATAGGGACCAAACTGTCTCACGACGTTTTAAACCCAGCTCACGTACCGCTTTAATTG
>DAOWOC010000084.1 GCA_030642225.1 Deltaproteobacteria bacterium | reverse complement strand
ATGAAGCGACTAAATTCAGAGATGCAGGAGAAGATTTTGAAGTTTTTACACGAC
This sequence comes from Deltaproteobacteria bacterium, assembly GCA_030642225.1. Taxonomy (GTDB): domain Bacteria; phylum Desulfobacterota; class DAOWOC01; order DAOWOC01; family DAOWOC01; genus DAOWOC01. The sequence continues at coordinate 5,639 of DAOWOC010000084.1, read as the reverse complement.
TGACAAAACATGACAAAAACAGTATTGATGCTTTGCTTAATATCCCTGTTTTTGCTCCTGACGGCACAATGATAAGGCTCGGTAATATTGCCACATTAAAGGATGGAACAGGCCCAATAGAGATTGAAAGGAAAAACAGAAGTAATATTATAAAGGTTGAGGGCAGTTTATATAAACGCGCTCTTGGAGCTGTTAATAATGATATCCATTCAATATTAAAGAAAATTGAAATCCCTGAAGGCGTATCCGTTGGATTTGGAGGAGACATAGAAGAACAGGGCAAGGCATTTAAAGACCTTCTGATCTTGCTGATTCTTGGTATAATCCTGGTTTACATGATAATGGCTGCTCTTTTTGAAAATCTCAGAGATCCTCTTATTATAATGTTTTCCGTGCCTTTTGCATTCAGCGGTGTATTTTATATCCTTTTTTTAACAGGCACATCGATTGGAATTATGTCGTTTATGGGACTTATTATGCTGATGGGTATTGTAGTGAATAATGCAATTGTGCTTGTTGATTATATACATCTTTTACAAAAAAGGGGTGCGCCTTTATTGGAAGCAATAATAAATGCCGGAAAAAACAGGTTAAGGCCGGTTTTAATGACCACAGCAACCACATTTTTTGGGATGCTTCCAATGGCTGTTTCGAAAAGTGTAGGGGCCGAGGTCTGGAATCCAATAGGCCTGACAATACTTGGAGGGCTAAGTGTATCAAGTCTTGTTACATTGATTTTAATTCCGGTAATTTACTATATGTTTGAGAATAGGAAACAAAGGATAAATCAATAAATTACCAGGTCTTGTATTGCCCATAACTTTAAGGATTATACTATGAAGTTTTTATTAATGGTTTATAATGTTGATTTTGATGACGATGTTATGGAAACACTTCAAACGTGTTGTGTGACAGGTTACACAAAATGGAACAAGGTGCTTGGCAAGGGGAAAAATTCTGTGCCAAAACTTGATAATGCAGTATGGCCTGGATATAACTGCGCCCTTGCTGTAGCTGTAGAAGGTGAGAAAGAAGATGCTGTAATTGAAAATCTGTCAAATCTTTCCCAAAGGCATAAAAGCGCCGGGATTAAAATTTATGAATGGCCTCTTTTACGGATTATCTGATTTTTAAAAATTATAAAAAAGACAGGGATGTCAATACCCTGTCTTTTTTATATAAATAATATTAGCCAAAATCATGACACCCATGAACAACCTTAAAACCTGCCTCTGTTAAAGCATCTGTCAAGGCATCTGGATTTCCGTGTGGACAGCCGAGTTTTGCCCCGCAAAGACAATTGCTTAGATGAACTACATCAAACTCCTGTATTTTTTTTAATCCTTTAAGATTATTAACAACAGCTCGTCCAGGACAATTACATTCGAAAAAGCCTATCAACTCTACAGAATCATAATCAGCAAATTTAGCTTCTTTCATTGCAGCAGCCGCATGACATTTCCACTCTCCGGGACAACCATAACCTTCTTTCATATATGCCCCACAACCAATAATCACAACACGCATATTTTCTGCCTCCCTTCATAAAATATTAATTTTTTTCAACGCCTTTTTATGAGTTTATCCTTTTTACTATTACATCAATTTTTGATATTATTAATCATATTCAAAAATTAAGTCAATGCATTTATCCTGTAAATAAAGAGTATCGTTCTTGACTTTGGCTTGATATTTGAATAAAAAATAGAATAAATAAAATTTTTTTATTACAGACAATAAAAGATTTTTGTGATTTAATTAATTTTAAAGGCATATTATGATATTTAAGAAAAAATATAACATTATTGTAATCCCTAACTGGTCTTCATCAACAAAACAATTTTTTATCAGTAAAATTTTATTACTGTTTACGATCTTAATATTTTGTATAACATTAACCCTTGGATTATTCGGGGTATTAAAGATTGAGGAAAACATCAGGCTTACTGAAGAAAACCTTGAGCTTAAAACTCAAAATTCAAAATTATCCGCTGTAAACGATGTCATTAAAAAACTTAAAAAAGAAGAGTCCCTGATCAGGGGATTTCTCGGGATTGATCAGGAAAGTTCTAACCAAGGCGGCCATCTTGGTCAGGGTGGTATAGACAATGTTGCTGAAATCTTAAGGATTGAGCCCATATTAAATGAGCAGACAGGACAAGAGCCTGCAACAGATATGATAACAAGTTCTGTTGAAATGCTTGATCGTTTTCAACAGATATCCAAGATAATGTCGGCACGTCAAAAAAAATGGGATTATATCCCAACTATTAATCCTGTAATAGGTAAAGACTGGTGGATGTCGTCCCCTTTTGGATGGCGCATATCACCCTTGACAGGCCGGCGTCAATTTCACCGAGGGGTTGATATAGCCTCACGTTTAAACACACCCATTATCGCAACAGCAAGCGGCAGAGTCATCAAGATTGCAAAAGACAAGTTCCTGGGAAAATATATAGTAATAAAACATAATAAAAATTTTACCACAAAATATGGACATTTAAATAAAATCCTTGTAAAAAAAGGACAGGAAGTAAAACGTTGTGAAAAGATAGGACTAATGGGCAGCACAGGTCTTTCAACCGGAAGTCATCTGCATTATGAGGTGCTAAAAAATAAAAGGCACCTTAATCCAAATAATTATATCTATGATGTGCCTTTAACACGACACTTTTTAACTGAGAATAAAGGTATAATTCCTTATAACATGGGGGGGGAATAAGATGTTTAGCAACAAACAAAAAGATTATAAGATGGCGACGGTAATTGCATCCAATACAGTTCTTGATGGTGATCTGCAGTCAGAAGATGGTATTTACATAGAAGGTTCTATCCATGGTAATATTTCAAGCCCAAAATCTATTATAATAGGCCCTAAGGCCTTTGTAGAGGGTAATATATTTGCTGAGTCCGTCATTGTCAGCGGTAAGGTAAAGGGGAATATTGAGGCAAAAAAAAATCTTCAGGTTATGTTCCCGGGTGAAGTTTATGGCGATATAGTAACTGCATCTTTAGTGGTCTCTGAAAAGGTTATTCTTGAGGGCAAATGTTCCATGAGAAATGAACAGCAAGCCCCCCCTGTCAATGTCCCCACTGATGACATAACCGGGATAACCTCTGAGTAAAAAAACAAAAAAATCTGCCACAGATAAATAATCATATTTTCAATGTGAAAAACGGGAGTTCATTTTAATATGAACTCCCGTTTTATTTAATTGAGAACAAAATATTGTGTTTTATAAAAATATCTTAGGCAGTAATCAATTACCATGTATGCCACTGGTTATGTGGATCACCCGGGACGATTCCTTTTACAAACCATTCGTCTGTAAGCGTCCCGTCTGCCTTAAGCTTTCTATATTCTTGTCTGTATTTTAAAATCTCTTCAATCAGGCTTTTGGGATATTTTTTATCAGCCAGCTTAAAATAAAGAGGTTCAACAAGGCTTCTAAGTTTATCCAATTCCTCCTTAGGCATAGCCACTTCTTGTATGCCTTCCTTAAATAAACTTTGCCTTGCTATACCCTCCTGTTCCCTGATTAAAAATCTCATTTTTCCACTAATAAGTACATCCAACATTGATATAAGATTTTTTCGGATATTTTTATGATCCTTTATCTTGTATTTTTCTCCCCATTTTTCAGCAAATTCGATTACAATCTCTATCATTTTTTTATCAAAAAAGGCAGTGGCGCTTTCATAACCAAAGATGGGATAATCTGTGGCATAGCGGATATGAGGCCACCATTGTAAAAGAATTGCGGGATTATATCCGAGCCATGTGGAATCAACCATATTAGTGCTATATGCCTGTGCCACACTATAAAGGTCTGATGTTAATACATTGCCGAACTTCATGGCTTTTAATACCTCAGGCCTGATCCTGTCCCCGCGCCAGAGCCAAAAGTTTATTTTTTTCAAATCCTCAGCCTTTCTTAAAGGAATCTTGGAACCGATAAAATTAAAACATGTTTCAGCCATGCCCGCAAATTGATATCCGTGTTTTGCTGCCAGTTTACAAAAAGATGGTTCTATTTTTTCAAGGATATAATCTATTTCTGTATATTTACCGCTCCAGTAAAGGTCAGGTTCATAATCAAAAAGAAAAGGAAGCTCCAGCACACAGAGTTCAGGCACCATCATGGTTGCGCCCATATTGGTCACACCAACTGCATGAATCTGGCGCATCCTCATCTTGCGTATGGTATCAGCCTCGTCGCCGAGAACACCTCCGGCGTAGAGTTTTACATCTAACAGATCATTGGTTATAGCCTGGATCGACTGTACAAGGTCCTGTGTGATAAAATTATACCAGCATGACCCCTCGGGTGCAACTGTTACTATTCTTAAAAAAAGCAACACATCATCAGGAGGGATTTCGTCACCTTTTAAATATTTTTCCAGTGTCCATGGGTCCACCACGGTTCTTTCCACGGCAAAGCTATCTTTTATTGAAAAGGTACAAAACAATACCAATAAAAAAACTAAAAAATTTTTACCAAAGATCGTTTTCATAATGTGCTCCTTTTTGTTTAGTGAATAATCAAATAAACATTCATCAACATTTTTTTAATACATCACACAGCATTAAAGGATGCAGATATGAACCACCTCCCACAAAAAACATGAAAACTCTATCTCATATAGGTTTAAAATAGATTTAAAAAAATTTCTTTTTATATCTCAATGGAAAATCAGAAAAAGACTCAAACCTTTTTGCTATGTATTTAACACCTTTTTATTAAATTTATTTAAAAAATTATTTTGTTATTACACCTCCTTATAAAAAAATATGATTTAGCCTAATCGTTATAATTTATGCCATTCATCACTCTCTATATCTATCGGCAATATACCCTTATCAAACCAATCATTTGTAAGTTTTCCATCAGCCTTAAGTTTTCTATACTCCTGTCTGTATTTTAATATCTCTTCAAGCAGGCTTTTTGGATATTTTTTATCAGCCAGTTTAAAATAAAGTGGTTCTACTTTTGCTCTGAGTTTATCCAATTCTTCTTCAGGCATTACTATTTCCTTGATACCTTCTTTAAACATAGTTTTCCGTGCTATGGCTTCCTGTTCGCGGATCATAAATCTCATTTTGCCGGTAATAAGACTGTCTAAGGCACCTATAAGGTTTTCTCTTATATGTTCTTTGTCCTTAATCCCATATTTATCTCCCCATTTTTCACAAAATTCAACTATCAGATTTATCATCCTTTTATCAAAAAAGGCTGTGGCGCTTTCATAACCAAATATTGGATAGTTAGTTACGTATTTAATATGGGGCCACCATTGCAAAAGTATGGCAGGATTGTATCCCACCCATGTTGCATCAACCATATTAGTGCTGTAAGCCTGGGCAATACTATAAAGATCAGATGATAATATAGGACCAAAATTCATTACTTTTAATACATCAGCTCTGATTCTGTCCCCGCGCCAGAGCCAAAACTTTATTTTTTTCAAGTCCTCGGCCTTTGTCAAAGGAACCTGAGAACCGATAAAATTCAAACATGTTTCAGCCATGCCCGCAAATTGGTATCCGTGGTTTGTCGCAAATTTTGCAAATGAAGGTTCAACCCTTGCCAGTATATAATCTATTTCGGTATATTTACCGTTCCAGTAAAGGTCAGGCT
>DAOWOC010000229.1 GCA_030642225.1 Deltaproteobacteria bacterium | reverse complement strand
CCTGCTTTGTTTGCTTTTTTTATCAGCTTGTCGGCAATTTTATGCGGTTTTTTAATTTTTTTTCTTATGATTTTATGAATTTCATTGTCTTGCAGCATATCTGTCAGACCATCTGAACACAGGAGAAGGAGTTTCCCCTGGCCCCAGGCATAGAGACTCACATCAGGGCCATGATATTCATCACAACCAAGACATTGTGTTATTACATGCCGGAATTTATGATTTTTTGCATCTTCAGGTTTTATTGTTCCTGATGAAATAAGCTTGTTAACAAGGGAATGATCTATTGTTAGCGGAGCCATATCAGCCTTGTCAAGCAAATATGCGCGGCTATCCCCAACATGGGCCACAAGCAGTGTATCTTGTCTGCATATGGCAAGTACTACTGTTGTAGCCATTCCTTGATATTCCTGTCCTTTTTCTTCCACCTCTTTCAATATGCCATAATGAGCCTTGTTAACAGCAGTAATAAGATGTTGCTTGATGATATCTTCAGATAGGTCTGATGTGCTAAAGTCCGGACTATTGTCACATATATATTTATAAATGATAGCTGTTGCAAGAAGGCTCGCAACCTCACCCTGCTTATGGCCTCCGACACCGTCTGCAACGATAAAAATGCCTTTTTCTTCATCAATCAGACAGTAATCCTCATTTTTTTTTCTGACCATTCCGGTTTCTGTTTTGTAAACAACTTTCATATATTTTCATTGTCTTGTATTAATACTGTTTGTAGAAAGATCATGACCGCACTTCCGATTTTTATTATACTGCCATGTTCAAGGGGAAACCAGTCATCTGTAATTTCCATCCCGTTTACATAGACAGGCGCTTTTTTAATAGGTTTTATGGCAAAGCCTTTTTTTGCGTTATCCGGCATATCATAAAACGATATTATCGCATGTTCCAGTGAAACCGTATCCGGATCATCTATTTTAATATCAGCCTTTTTCGCTATTCCAATAATGCTTTCTTTTTTTTCTAAATGAAAAAAGTTGGGAATTCCCCTAATGTCTTTTGCCGGACCGGCAATATCAATAAGGGCTAATACAGCAAAGATATTATTGATTGTAAGATTTTGCGGCAAAAGATTATTTTGCAAGGATGGTGTGTCAACAGATAATCCTTTGCCGCGCACCTTTAGAAGTTCATCTATTATTTGTTCATCATTTCTGGAAGGAAACCACCTTATATTCCTCTTACCTTTTTTTTTATCCTCAATATTATGAGTAATTTCCCATTGAGTATCCTGGATATCTTTTTTATCCATTATTTTAATCATCCCTTATTAAAACAGCATTTCATGCTATTAGATTCAAGATGCTATTTCATGAAATTTTATAATAATATCGCCCAGTTTAATCTCATCTTTATCATTTAAAAAAGGCGCTTCTCCTTTATGCAGTAATATATTATTGAGTTCAGTCCCGCTGCCGCTGCCGATATCTTCAAGGCGATAACGGCCTGATTTATCTAAAAATATTCTGGCATGGCCTTTTCTCTTATTGTAAAGGTCTTCTTTAGGACGTGATATTGTCTGGTTTGCAAAAAGTAGATAAATGTATTTTTTTGAGTATAAGCGTGATAACTGTTTGTCGTATCTGCTTAATATCAATTCCTGTATATTATATTGATTTTTTCTATCACATAAAGAATAAGTGAAAAGTCCCCCTTCTTTTTTTGCCAGAAGTTTAATCGCACCTTCTTTCATTTCGCTTATGAGTGAATCACCAATGATTTCAAGCCATGTCATACCTGAAAAGGACATTATTATTGTAGGTGTTTCCTTTTGTGAGATATTTTGTTTTTTGTCTGACCTGAATATTTTAAATAAAAAAATGATTACAATAACCATGACTATAATCATGAAAATTATTGTCGTGGTCATAAAGAATTTTACTGTTGAACCAAGGTTTTCTTTATCTGTTATCCGTGGATTGAATCCTTTATAATTATATGAAAATTTTTTTCTGGCATAAGTCTCAATCCCAAGATGTTTTAATTTTAAGATACAATTGTAATTGCCATTTGGCTTTGACATGTAAAATTTTATAAGGTACTGATTTTGGATTTGCTTGAGAACCATATCATAAATCCATGGGAAATCGTTTGAGCGAGGCGTTAAAAAGAAATATCCCTTGCTTAGGGCGGATATCCTTCTTAGATATTCAACCTCTGCATTTTGTCCAAAACCGATAGTAAAAAATGGTGGGGTTGTTTGCCTGATCCTTTCGATAACATCGTTTTGCATCAGGGGGCTTCCCTCATCCTTGCCATCACTCAGTAAAATAACAGCAACTCTTGACCCTGGAGCAGTAAGCGCTTTATTGGTTGCTTCATTGGTAGCCTGATAAAGCCATGTCAGGGAATCATTGGCAGATATGCCTTCTATGTGTTGGCGTAATTCATATCTGTTGCGTGTGAAATCAGTCAGGAACCGGACACCGCTTCCAAAGATCATGATTGAGACAAAATCATCTGTATTGAGTTGTTCTATAAATGTCAGAGCGGATTGTTTGGCCATTTTAATAGGCTCTCCGCGCATGCTCCCGCTTACATCAATTGCTATAATTACAGATAGAGGATTATTGCTTAAAACTGGTTGAATTATAAAATCAGTAATTTCATTGCCATCCACAAAGATTTGAAAATTAGCAGGGCTAAGGCCTTTGATAGGGTGCCCTTTTTCATTGATGGCTGAAACAATCATTTGCAGATTACCATCATTTGCAGTATTAATATTTATGATATTCAAATAATTTGTATCAGCGGCTTGTGTTACGTGGATTATTGATATAATAAAATAGGTGATCATTAAAAATATTTTTGGATAGTTTCTCACATGTTTCCCTTTGTTATTTTAAAAAAAGATTTAAGCCAATATTAGATAATATGCAGATTTTAAATATCAAAAGCCTTCAGGAAGGATTGATTCTTCTTTATCAATAATATCCTGTGTATTGATTTTTCTATCCATCTCCTTAATATAGGCTATATCAAGGTATTGTTTGGCCTCTGTATGTTTTGGATTTAATTCCAATACCTTATTAAACCAGGATATGGCTCCTGAATAATCATCATCCTTAAATAATTGTAATCCTCTTGAAAATGCCTGTTTGATTTTTTCTTCCTGTTTTTTTCTTACTTCTATTTTTTTCAGGT
>DAOWOC010000104.1 GCA_030642225.1 Deltaproteobacteria bacterium | reverse complement strand
TGTTTGGCTACAGAATTTTCATCTTCAATAACAAGAAGATTTTTTTTCATAAGTTTACACCGCCGGATTATAAAATTAATGAAAATTTGTTTAATCTATATGACCAAAAATTTAATTTAAATTGTGCCACTATGTCCTATTAGCCACTGCGTGTCAAGATTAGCAAAGACTCCTATGATATAAATATTACAACATTTTTGAACTATCCAAGAGAAAAAACAATCGAAAAGTTCTTTCACACTCAGATCGTATATTTAAGCTTACTTATTATATGCAGCGAGTATAATAAGATTATATAAATAGCTAACGGCTTTCAATCTGTAAAATTCTGTTGACGTTAGGTATACATTTTATTAAATTTGATTTATGGATCATTATAAATGGAATAAAGAAAAAAATGAAAGGTTTAAGACAGAACATGGTATGAGTTTTGAACAAACAATCATGCATATTGAGCGAGGTGATGTGCTTGATTCAGAATATTTTCTAAAGTTCTGGAGGAAATTCAAACTCTTGCTGTAGAAAATAGAATTCCATATCAAACACTTATGTATAGTGTTTTGCACTGTTATGTTTCCGGATATCTTATAGAAAAATCAAGGCCGAATAAATCATTTGAGCCTGACACCTAATATCTCGCGGCTTTGGAAGTTATCACTTTCAACTTATATCTTTTAATTCGGATAATGATATTTTAAAAGTGTTGAAATTTTATAAAGGTCTAAAATCATTAAACAAGAGCCTGATTTAAAAAAAAGAGCTGTTTTTATAGACAGGGATGGAACCATTAACGAGGAGATGGGTTATATAAATCACCTGAGCCGTTTTAGATTGTTCCCATGGGCAGCTGAAGCTATAAAGGCGCTTAATGAAAAAAATATCCCCGCTGTGGTGCTGACAAATCAGTCCGGTGTTGCAAGGGGATATTTCACATCCGGGCTGCTTGATAAGGTTCATGATTTTATGAAAAATGAATTGGCAAAAGACGGGGCAAGGCTTGCTGGCATATATGTATGCCAGCATGGGCCTGATGATGGATGCCCTTGCAGAAAACCTTTGACAGGCCTTGCTGATCAGGCGGCCATGAATTTGAATATTGATCTTAAAAAATCATATGTAATTGGTGACAGGTTCAAGGATATCCTCCTTGCAAGGCGCATGGGCTCAAAGGGCATTATGGTTCTGACCGGATACGGACGGGGAGAATGGGAATATATCCAAAGTAGTGAGCGTATTGAGCCTGATTATGTGGCTGATGATTTAAAGCAGGCTGTTGACTGGATACTTTGTGACTTGGCGGGCAAATGATTGATCTTGATACCAGTCATAAAAATATTCTTATAATCAAGCCAAGTTCGCTTGGAGATATTATACATGGATTGCCAGTGTTGGAGGCACTTTACGAACGTTATCCCCGGCACTCATATTACTGGCTTGCCAATGATATTTATGTTGATATCCTTTCACTGAATCCCCATATTAAAAAAGTGATACCCTTTCCCAGGAATGATCTGAAAAATTTTGGGGTTAGCCGGAAGATTGAGTGGCTGCGTTCTTTTTATGATGAAATGAGGTCTATGGAGATAGATATAGCCATAGATCTTCAGGGATTGATGAGAAGCGCTTTTATCTCCATGTTAAGCGGCGCTCGCATAAGGTTGAGCTATCCGGTTACAAGGGAATTCAGCCGTTTTTTTTATACACACAGGGTGGGTTTTAACAGGGGGGAGTGTCATGCTATAGAAGAAAATCTCTCTGTTTTACAGGCCTTTGGCATAAATAATCCGGCGATTAAATACTCATTAAATACAGATGACAGCCGGCTTGTTGATAAATTTAATGGATGGCCTACTCAAAGGCCTGTTTTTGCATTACAGCCCGGAGGTCAATGGGAGACAAAGAGATGGCCGCATAAACATTTTTCAAGGCTTGCACGTCTTTTACATGCTCAATATAATGCATCAATTATACTAATTGGCAGCCCTGATGAATATCTGCTTGGAGAAAGGATTATACAGGAGGCAGGCGGTTTGGATATGCTTAATTTAATGGGAAAAACAATGATTTATCAACTTCCGGCCATACTTTCTAATGTGGATATTATCATAGCAAATGATTCAGGCCCTCTTCATCTTGCTGTTGCATTAGGAACCAAGGCTGTTGGTATATACGGGCCCACCGATTCTTTCAGGACCGGGATTTATGGTGACAAGGCTGCGCAGGTAACTCTAAATCTCCCGTGCCAGCCGTGTATGAAAAGAAAGTGTAAGAAAGGATTGATTTGTCTGCAGAAATTAAGCCCGGAGGTGGTTATGGAGAGTATTAAACGCCTTATGGATGGTTCTGATGCGTAAATCAAGAGACAGAATTAATGGAAAGAGGTAAAAATAAACTTGTAGAAAATAGTTAATAATAAAATTTCATAAAAAACAAGGAGAATTGTAATGACTATTAGTGAAGAATTATTGGAAATACTTGCCTGTCCAAAGTGCAAGGGAGAGATTGTCTTAAATGAAAATAAGGATGGTCTTATATGCCATAAATGTAAGCTCTTGTACGAAATAAGGGATGATATACCAGTTATGCTGATTGATGAAGCAAAACCCATTAAGGAGTAGGACATGAAGCCGAGAAGATCACACCTTTCTGTACCAGGTCATATTGAAAAGATGCACATAAAGGCTGCCCGGAGCACTGCTGATGTAATCATTCTTGACCTTGAAGACAGTGTGCCGATAGAAGCCAAGGAAAAAGCCAGGAAACAGGTTGCTGATTCTATAAAATCAATAGACTGGGGAGATAAGATTCTTACATTTCGTATCAACAGCCTTGATACCCCGTTTGCTTACAGGGATCTGCTTGAGGTATGTGAGAAATCCGGCAGAAAGATAACCTCTGTGGTTATTCCCAAGGTTGACCACCCGGGTGACGTGCATTTTGTAAGCCGCATGCTTGATGGTCTTGAGATGGCCATGGGATTTGATAATACAATAGGCATTGAGGCATCAATAGAGTCAGCTATTGGGATGTCGCTCGCTGTTGAAATAGCATCAGCAAGCGAACGTCTTGTATCCCTTGTTTTTGGCATAGCTGATTATACCTCTTCCATAGGCGCAAGGCTTGTATCATTATCCGGTCATGGTGAAAGGGAGGAGGAGATATATCCTGGCCACAGGTGGAATTTTGAGCTAAGCAGAATAGTTATGGCGGCAAAGGCCAATGGGCTTCTTGCTATTGATGCGCCCTATGGTAATTTTAAAGATATTGAGGGGTTAAAACGTTCTTGTCTTATGGTCACATCTCTTGGGTGTGATGGTAAATGGGCTATTCATCCTGATCAGATTGAAGAGATAAACAGGATATTTTCCCCATCTTCAGAAGAGATAGAGCGAGCCCAAAGGATTCTTGCCGCAGCAAAAGAGGGTGAGCAACAAGGCCTCGGCGCAGTAGCAGTTGATGGAAGGATGATCGATCAGGCCACTCTCAGGCTGGCTAAAAGTCTTTATGAGCAGGCAGAATATTTAAAGATGGTATAATATCAATTTCGTGTCACCTTTTATGTTGTTTTATAAATTTTGAAATCTTTATATATTGTAAATGAAAATGCAAGAGAGATATCATCTTCTTATAATTAATCCATGGATTTATGATTTTGCTGCATATGATCTGTGGGCAAAACCCATGGGGCTGCTTTATCTGTCATCCATGCTAAAGGACGCTGGTTTTAAGGTCACATTTATAGATTGTCTTAATTACGCATCCCTTGAAATTAAACCAGACCAAAAATTAAAACATCGCAGGGCATTTGGCACAGGCAAGTATAATGCTCAAAAGGTTAATAAACCTTTGGCCCTTAAATGGGTGAAAAAGGTCTATCGACGTTACGGCATCTCCCTTGAGGCTTTTGGCGCTGCCATTGATAATATGGATAGGCCGGATGTCGTTCTCGTGGGATCCATGATGACATACTGGTATCCTGGAGTAATGAAGGCTGTTTCATTGATTCGTGAAAAATGGGCGGGTATCCCTGTTGGTCTTGGGGGGATTTATGCTACCTTGTGTCCTGAGCATGCAAGGGATAATGTAATCCCTGATGAATTATTTATTGGCGGAGATACCAGCCATTTATGGGATTGGTTGTCAGATATGGGATTTGAATCAAAACAACCTCCGTCAAAGTCCTTTGCTGACTGGCCTGTCCCTGCATGGGCCCATTATAAAAGGCTTGATTATGGCTGTATAATGACCTCTATTGGTTGTCCTTTTAATTGTCCTTACTGCGCTTCCAGCTTAATCGTCCCATCTTTTGAGGAACGTCCGGTTGAAAAAATCCTGAAAGAGCTGGAATATTTAAATTCATTATCTTTAAAGGATATAGCTTTTTATGATGACGCCCTGCTGGTAAATTCCGATAAAAGGTTCATGCCTTTAATGGAGGCGATCTGTAAAAAAGATTGGGGTATGAGATTTCATACACCAAATGCGCTGCATGTCAGGCTCATGACACGAGATGTTTGTATGATGCTTAAAAGGGGAGGTTTTAAAACAATAAGAATGGGGGTTGAGACAACGTTTGAGGACAGGAAAGACCTTTATGGAGAAAAATCCAGCCTGTCTGATCTTAAGCAGGCTGTAGATAATCTTAAAATTGCGGGATTTCAAATAGAAAATGTCGGGGCATATATATTATGCGGTCTGCCGGACCAGACTATTGCAGATGTTGAGGCTTCGATCTTGTTATTGCGTGAGATAGGGGTTAAAATACATCTATCAGAGTATTCACCAATATGTAATACCATGTTGTGGGACAAGGCTTGTTTGTCATCTTCGCTGCCTGTTTCAGACGAACCCCTTTTACAGAATAATTCACTGCTTTCGTGCTGGTATGGAAGATATTCAATGGAGGATTTTGCCGCCTTAAAACAAATGGCGCAAATTAGTTAAATATATCATAGAGGCAGAGCTTTTTTACCATAATAATTCCATTGTTGATTAAAATAATTCAAAAGTTTTTTTGTTTCTGCAAGAGGCTCCTTATTGACAATATTTTAAAAGAGGTGAATTTATGCAGCAGTTTAAAAAATATATAGGCAGGAAAATAGTATTAAAAAATATTAAAAACAAAGAAAAGCTTAATTCTTATGGTATTTTATGTCGTTATCAGCCTGATCCGCCTGAAGATTTTGATGAGTTTGAATTTACCATGGATTGGGATGATGA
>DAOWOC010000175.1 GCA_030642225.1 Deltaproteobacteria bacterium | reverse complement strand
GTTGAGGATCAGATCCTGTATCGGTTTCTGTAAAGGCAAGGGCGCCTATTTTTTTTAATGAAATAAGATCATTAAGATATAAATCCTTTAAAAAGTCTGAACCAAAATTATAAATGGGCATTGCAAGTGAAAAATTTTCAAGAAGCAGCAGATGAGGCAGAAAACTAACATGGGCAAATTCTTTAATGGCAAGGATAAAACCTGTAAATGTACCTTCAGCTCCGCTATATTGCTTGGGAAAAATGGTTTTCAGTATACCCATTGATAAAAATTTATTATAAACATCCTCAGGCATAATCCCTGTTTTATTAATTTCCCTATAAATAGGCATGAAATCGTTTGCTACAAATTTTTGTACAGCCTTTTGCAGCTCCTGTTCTTCAAAGGTAAATTTTATCTCCATAGCTCTGTCTCCTTTCAGTCAGCCTTTAAAGATATAACATTATATTTTTCAGACAATTCTTGCAATTGTGATTCTCTTATATCAAGAAACTTTAATCCTAATCCGGGGATACGCATTGCCTTACCCCATGCATGTACCCATCTTATTTCACACTGGATTGGCCTTTTATCATCCAGCTCCGTCAGAATTATCCAGGCATTAGTGATACCTTCCATATCTTCACTGTTATATAAAAAACATCCTCCCCCTGAAATATTCAATGTAATGGTTTTAATGACATTTTCTTTACTGAAATCACCATTTTTAGACATCATAACATTTAAATGGAAATTATGTCTTATGCTTGATCGTACCCTCCTTGCCCTGAAAGAACGGCATTCCCTATTAATAAAATCCTCCAACGTGCCGCCGTTTTTAAACTGACCATAATAAAAAGTACGCATTACCCCGGTTTTACTGTCCCACCTCATGGTAATGACAGGAAAGGTCTCAAGCACCTCGTGAACCAAAATTTTATCTTCTCTTGGAGCACTGATTCTTATCATAAGATCGACAAGCACACCATTGTACGGGGTTGTAAGCATTTTTTTAAAAAGTTCCTTAAATGATGAAACAACATCCGTTTTAATCCCTATTTTTTTAAGTTCGGATAAATATGCCTTTTCAGGCTCACCTTTTCTTGAAACAAGAATAATTTTAATAGACATAATAAAACACCCTTTTATTTAAAGCACTCTTCCGAATTGAAGTGCATTTTTGTTTATACTGATATTGATTGACCTTTGTATCAGCTCACTTCCCTTCTTTGTAAAAGGATAATAAACTAAAAGTATATTGCTTGCTGCAAAGTTAATAAAAGGGAGCAAAGGGAAAATTTTTTTCTTTACAACTGCAAGATTGGCAAACTGTACCTTAATACTTTCCATCGCCTCAGTTGAAGGTAGTGTTACCGGATAAGCAAAAGCATTTGGAACCGTGGTATTGGTATCAACCTTTGGCTGAAAAAGTGTCATCCTTTTGCATGTGTTAAGAAAGATGGAAGGTTGTATCTTAAATCCAGGCACCCAGAAATAAAGCGGCTGTGTTTCCCAATCTTTTTTGATAATCATGGGCAGGTTGACTTTTCTTGCAAAGTCTCCAAAGGTTGATATGTCATGCTCATTGGAATCAACCATAATCCTCCAGAAAGGCAGATAAACAATATTATTTTCAACGCCTTTTATTATGGAAAAATCAATTTTTTTAAGCCCTGTAAGAGAGGCTTTCCATGCTGTATTGCAATGTTTACATAAAATTATCAGGCTGTCTTTTTCGCCTTCAATATCCCATCCGCAATCAGGACATAAAGTGGAAATAAATTTTACCTGCCAGTCTGGACGAGAAATATAAGAGAGTGATTCTATTTCTGCATTTTTGAGGGGCCTGCCAATCGGCCTGTTCAGGATGGCATCATAGACACGCTCTTTAATGAAAACCGGCGCATAGATCATGCTCAGTGTCTCTCCGATAAATGCCTTGTGCATAATTGCCCGCTGTTTTAATGGATTATGTTTTTCATATTGTTTTTCCATAAACTCAAAGGCCTTTTTAACAGGTGTCTGTATCCTGATAAATTTTCCTTCAGCTTCAGGAGAGACAATCTTTAACTTAAGTGCCTGAGGTCTTATTCCAAGCGATGAAGGCAAAAAAGGAAGATTGGCAGCTATAAAACTTGTATCTAAAATTTTATGATTGATTTTAATGTTCTGGCATGAAAATACAGCGCCCTTAAATCTCCAGTAAGGGATATAAACAATCTCTTGGGAGGGATTGGGCGGTTGCAGATAATATCTCATATGCTTTTGAGCAAGATAAAGTCTTACCTTGCAATAATTGCAAGAAAATATACGGTCTGTTTCTTCAAGAACAACAGGTGCTCCGCATTGAGGACATTGATATTCAATCTGCCAGCTAATTTTTTTCTCCGCATTGATTACAAAATATAGAATCAGGTAAATTTATTGCCCCGCAATTAGAACATTTTTTGGGCGTTGGCTTTTCATCTGCCGGATGGCCGCATCTTGGACAAAATTTTGCGTTTGGAGGAAGATTTTTACTACAGTTTGTACATTGTTTGAAAATAATCTGCTGATGACCGCAATATGGACAAAATTTTGCTTCCTTTTGTATGGAACTTTTGCAATCAGGACAAATTTGGGTTTCCGGTTGAATGGATTTATTCGTAACAGAGGCATCTTTCATCATTCCGCTAAACATGGCCGGCATCATAAATCCAAGCCCCATCCCCATGCCTGCACCAGCCTCTCCCTGTGTTTCGGATGCTTTTTCCATGGCCATGGCAGTCTTCATTTGAAGAAGTTTGTTCATGTCATCAAAAACCCCCATCCTGCTTTTATCGTCAATTGACTTTTGCACTTCAGGAGGTGGTGTTATAGAATTTATATATAGACTGGAAAGCTCCAGACCAAAATGGCTTAGGTCGTCAACCAATATTTTTTTGAGACCTTCTGAAAGTTCATCATACCTGCCGGGAAGATTGAATATTGTATCAATATTTTCACCAAGATAATCATTAAAGCGGGAGACTATAACCCTGTTTAAATAATCCTCTATTTCTTCTGTTGTATAAACACCCTGGGTCCCGACAAGACTGTTTATAAAAAGAACCGGTTGAATGACCTGGATATTAAATATCCCGAATGCCCTGAGACGAATCAGCCCCAATTCAGAATCTCTGAAAGCAACAGGATCCCTTGTCCCCCATTTCAGATTGGGAAAAATTTTCATATTCACAAAAAAGACTTCTGCCCTTAAAGGACTTGAAAATCCCCAAGGCAGGCTCATGACCTTAGTTAAAATAGGAATATTGCCTGTTTTAAGGGTGTGACGGCCAGGGCCAAAAACATCAAATGCCTTGCCTTTATAAAAAAAGATCGCTGCCTGGCTTTCTCTGATTGTTAATTGTGCGCCATACTTAATTTCCCCTGAACCTTGTTCGGGGATACGATGGACCATTTCATGACCAGTATCATCAAACCACTCAATGACCTCTAAAAAAACAAGATTGTTCGTACCCATATTTATTTATCCTGAATTTAGTTATAAAGATTATACAACAAGTAATTTGCCGAAGTTATAAAAAATTATACTATTAATATCAATTAAATTAAAGTCAAAAAAGGTCTTGATTCTATCAAGACCTTTTAAAAGTGGAGGAGGAATTTAACAGGGTTATAATATCAGAGGGATCAGGCTTTTTTTAAGAATTTAACCTTAGACTCCATCTCATCAAATTCTTCATGCTCCTTTTCGCCCATTTCAAGAAGTTTAAGATATGAATCTATCGTTGATCTAAGCTTCATCTCTAACTGGATCCTCTGCCTTTTTAATTCAATAATCTCCTCGTGTATCTGAGCCAGTCTGTTATGTGCATTATTTAAAAGTTTTTCAGCCTTAAGTTCAGCCTCACTGATGATTAAGCGTGCCTCTTTTTCCGACTCTTCCTTCATTAAATCAATACTCTTCTGCACATTTAAGAGTG
>DAOWOC010000138.1 GCA_030642225.1 Deltaproteobacteria bacterium | reverse complement strand
TAAGGCAAATGGCCGGGATGATGTTGAATACAGCAACGTCCTTAGTTCTATAAAGAAGAGAGATGAGCAGGATTCATCTCGTCTTCTTTCACCTCTGAGAATTCCTCCTGATGCCGTTATTGTTGATTCATCTGATATGGATGCTGCCGGGGTACTCAACTATGTTATGAGTTTTTTAAAATCAGCTGATAACCCTTTAAATTTTAATAATGATAAACTCGCAAAAAGTCGTTAATAAATAGTTGTGTAAAGTCTCAGAAGTTGTTATATAACCACGCATAAATAAAAAAAGATAGCTTGGGATTATATTATTTAGTCCCATGCAAAAGTTATAATTTTAGGGGGTAGGTTTTAAATGGATAAACAACCGGAAGAAATAATAAACAATCAAAATGAATGGGAGGACAATAGTGATAGCGTCTCTGAAGAAGTAAAAGCTGCTGAGGATCAGGAACCAAGATTTGAAGACCTGTTTGAGGAGAGTCTCAAGGATTTGCAGGAAGGCGAACTTGTTAAGGGAACTATTATTAATATAGAATCTGATTTTGTGATTGTAGATATTGGTTATAAATCAGAAGGACGGATAAATATCCATGAATTCAGGGAGGAGGATAAAACATTAAAGATTGAAGTCGGCGATGTTGTAGATGTCCTGCTTGAAAAATATGAAGATGACGGTGGAAATGTTGTTATTTCCAAGGAAAAGGCAGCAAGGATAAAAATTTGGGATGATATAACTGCGATATATGATGATAATGGAACAATTCAGGGCAAGATTCTTTCCAGAGTTAAGGGCGGTCTTGCAGTGGATGTAGGCATCCAGGCCTTTTTGCCGGGCTCCCAGGTGGATTTAAAACCTATTAGAAATTTAGACAAGCTCATCGGCGAGGTCTTTGATTTTAAGGTTTTGAAATATAATAAGAAACGACGTAATATTGTTTTATCAAGAAGAGCAATACTTGAAAAAGATATGGATAAAAAAAGAGAAGAAACCATCTCTTTGTTAAAGGAAGGCTCGGTGGTTCAGGGTATTGTAAAAAATATCACGGATTATGGGGCTTTTATTGATCTTGGCGGCATAGACGGTCTTCTCCATATAACAGATATATCATGGGGCAGGGTAGGTCATCCATCAGAGGCATTTAGCGTGGGCGATGAAATCCCTGTTGTTGTTTTATCATTTGATACAGAAAAACAAAGGGTTTCTCTTGGTGTTAAACAATTAAATGCCGATCCATGGTTAAAGGCATCTGAAAAATATGTTGAGGGTGAAAAGGTAACAGGCAAGGTTGTTAGTATAACGGATTACGGCGCCTTTGTTGAATTGGAACAAGGGGTTGAAGGCCTTATACATATCTCTGAAATGTCATGGACCAAAAAAGTGCGTCATCCTTCCAAACTCGTATCTATCGGTGATATGGTAGAAGCTATTGTGCTTAAAATGGATTTTGAGAATAAGCGTATATCTCTTGGCATGAAGCAGATTGAGCCCAATCCGTGGGATGTTATCGCCGAAAAGTATCCTGTTGGAACGGTTATTGAGGGGAAAATTAAAAATATAACTGATTTTGGTCTGTTTATAGGGATTGATGAGGGCATAGACGGTCTTGTACATATATCCGATTTAAGCTGGACAAGAAGATTAAAGCATCCTTCAGACATGTTTCAAAAGGGAGATGAGGTTCGGGCAGTTGTACTCAATATTGATCGTGAAAATGAAAAATTTTCCCTTGGCATCAAACAGATTGAAACCGATCCATGGCAGGATATTACTATTAAATATGCAGTTGGAACCAAGGTTGAAGGGACAGTTACAAATGTCACGGATTTTGGTGTTTTTGTTGGTCTGGAAGAGGGAATTGAAGGATTGGTTCATATCTCTGAAGTCAGTAAAGAAAAAATTAAAACAGCAGAGGATGTATTCAAAACAGGTGATATAGTAACAGCTGTTGTAATCAATGTTTCAAGTGATGACAGGAAAATCGGTTTATCCATTAAGCGTGCCCATGAAGTTACTGCCAAGTCAGATTACAAGAGTTATTTAAATAATAAAATAGAACCCACGTCAAGCTTAGGCGAGCTTTTGCGTGAAGGGTTTGAGGCAAAAAATCAATAATTACTTAATTGATATTTTTAAATTAGATGAAACGTAAAAGAAATCCTGTAATAGTTACTTTGCTTGTGGTCTTAACCATTTTTGTGGTGACCTTTGTCACGATGTTTTTTGTAATAATTTTGTCCCCGGAAGACGGCTTTAATTTTAGTGATGGTATTGGTATTGTTGAGGTTAACGGTACTATTTCAGACTCAAAGGATATATTGGAACAACTCAACAGCCTGGTACATAATAAAGCTGTCAAAGCTATTGTTTTGCGGGTGAATTCTCCTGGTGGCTCTGTTGCCCCTTGTCAGGAAATTCAAAAAGAGATAAAGCGAATTACAGGAGAAATACCGGTTTTTGCTTCCCTGGGGGCGGTGGCTGCTTCAGGTGGATATTATATTGTGACTTCAGCTACTTCTATTTATGCTAATCCAGGCAGTATAGTAGGTAGTATAGGGGTTATTATGGAGTTCTCCAATTTTGAAGGCTTGCTTGAAAAGATTGGCGTGACAGCTGAGGTTGTTAAAAGCGGATATTATAAAGATATAGGCTCACCGTTCAGGACAATGAAAGAGGATGAAAAAGAATTTTTAGAAAAACTGGTTAATGAAGTTAGAAATCAGTTTGTTGAGGCTATTATTGATGGCAGAAAATTAACTCGGGACAAGGTAAATGCTTTTTCAGACGGAAGAATTTTTACTGGCATGAGGGCATTTGAGCTTGGTTTGGTTGATAATATCGGTAATTTTAATGATGCAGTAAACGCAGCCTCAAAAAGTTCAGGTATTCAGGGTGAACCAAGGATTATTTATAGTAAAAAGAAAAGAACAGGCATATTAGGCTTTCTTCTTGGCGATGATTTTGTCTCTGGTATTTATGGCATGATGCCTGTTAATATTAATGCTCCGATAGCGTATCTTTATAAATATTAAAAAAAGATTATTTTTTATTAAAAAAAGGTAGATAAATAAAAATAATTATGTCATGTTTTTATTTATATTTATTTGATACTTAAGTTTAGAATATAATTATTACTGGTAATCTTTAAATGACTGTGATGTTGGAAAAAGCAATATATACTACCCTTGGTACAGCGCTTATTTTTAAAGATGCAGGTAGCCATGCAAGAGATTATTTTTTATGTAATTTATTGGAGCACAAAAAAAGAATAAAAAGATGTCCATATTCAGGGAGGAGGAAGGGTTTATGCTTGGTTTGCTTAAAAAAACGATGTATATCGGGTTAGGTTGTGCATTAATTACAAAGGATAAAGCGGAAGATGTTGTAAAGGATTTTATTAAAAGTGGCGGAATTCCTGAAAAAGAGGGTAAGGCCTTAATTAGCGAATTGATCAAGAAATCAGAAGATAGTAAAAATGATATTCAGGCATATGCATTGGGGCTTGTTGGGGAGGCAATCGACCGCGTTAATTATTTTACTTCTCTTTTCAGCAAGGCAGATATTAATGGTTTAAAGCAGGATATGCGAAAGTTAAAAGAGTTTATAAAACAGAATGATAAGGTTGCAGCCTCTGGTGCGAAAGATTCACCGGAGAAGCTTGAAGATGTTATAGAAAAAATGAAACTCCCATCACGCAGTGAGATGACACAATTAAAGAGAGATATGACAACCCTTAAAAATCAGTTTAAGAAAATAAACGAGGATGTCTAAGCGGTTGTATTTATGTTAATAGAATTTGAATTTTAATAATATTCTATTCCTACCCATATTATATTACTATCATTAAGAAAATTCAAAAAATTAATTTTTTGTTAATAGTGAACATTTATAAAAATATTTTTATTGGAGGTATTTATGTTTGAGCTGATTAAAAAGATGTCATATGTTAGTCTTGGTCTGGCTGTTATGACAAAGAGTAAAGCGGAAGAGATGGGTAAGGCTCTTATTATGAAAGGTGAACTCAAAGAAAAAGAGGGTATGGAATTTGTCCAGGAATTATTAAAGAAATCTGAAGAGGGTAAGAATGAAATAGAGGGGCAGGTTACAAAATTTGTAACTGATACAATTGATAAGATCAATGTTTTTAATTATACTGACATGGGAAAATTAAAAAAAGAGATTAAGGGATTGTCAGTCATAGTGGAAAGGCTGGAAAATAAAGCAGCATAATTTTTTCTATTTTTATAATACATGTTATGATTTTTTTATAAAAATAAAGAGTCTATTGTAAGTTTAATTAAGGGGGAATGATGTTGAATTTAGTTAAAAAAATGATGTATTTGGGGGTTGGGCTTGCGGTTATTACTAAAGATAAGGCAGAAGAGTTGACAAAGGATCTTATTAAAAAGGGAGAATTACCTGAAAATGAGGGAAAGATTTTTGTTAAGGAATTGATGAAGAAGTCAGAAGAGAGCAAAAAAGAGATAGAAAAAC
>DAOWOC010000366.1 GCA_030642225.1 Deltaproteobacteria bacterium | reverse complement strand
CTGCGAGTTCAATTAATTTATCGTCATTTGCAGGCCCAATAGTCATAAATCCATCTTTTGTTTCAAATATTCCATAAGTGGGAAGCATATGATGTCTTCGTCCCTGGTGCCCCGGCTTGTTGCCTGTGGCAAACATGTTTTGAAAATGTATTTTTTGCATTATTAAAAGGCAATCAAGCAGGTTTACTTCTGCTCGTACAGCATTGCCGTCCTTGTTCCTCTGGATCAGTGATGCCAGAATGGATAAAACAGCATAAATTCCGCCCATCATATCAGCCATTGCGATTCCCCCGGGGATTATCGGAGGTCTCCCATCTTCACCTGATATGCTTAATATCCCGCTGTGACCACAGGCAATAATATCAAAGGCAGGATATTGTGTATATGGTCCCTCATGCCCGTATCCCGAAATATTACAACGAATAATATCCGGGTTGATTTTTTTTAAGGTATCAAGATCGGTTCCCTGTCTTTTGGGCACATCTGCTCTGAAATTAGAATAAACAACATCTGATTTTTTTACCAGTTTCTGAAAGGCTTTTTTGCCGTATTTGCCTGTAATATCCAATGCAATACTCTTTTTATTTCTATTGAGCGCCAGGACATAATAATTGAGTATATTAACCTCTGGATCACCCCACCTCATAGGGTCTCCAAGCGGAGATTCAATTTTTATTATTTCTGCTCCAAGATCACCAAGAAGCATACTGCCAAACGGGCCTGCATGATATTGGGTTAAATCAAGGATTCTATTCCCGTTTAATGGACCTTGTGTAATTGCCATTTATATATCCCCCCATAAATCATCAATAATGATAGTAACAATGCATATATTGATTTTTACTTTTTATTATTTTTTGCAGCTTCCTCCGTGTTCAGCATCAATGGCCTGAATCTGTTCATCAGAATAGTTTAATATTTCTTTTAATATTTCTTCTGTATGTTGTCCAAGATCTGCCGGTGCTTCAGGCTGACCTTTAATCAGGGGTTCGGATTGCTCATCATATAATTTGAATACTGAGCCAACGGTTTTATATTTTTCTCCCCTTAAATCCATTTCAATAAACATTTTATTAAAAAGGACTTGCGGGTCTTTTAAAATATCATCGTAGTCAAGAGCAGGGCCGCATGCGATATCATTTTCATCCCTCAGGAGTTTAATCCATTCATCAGTGGTTTTTGTGAGGTAAGTATCAGCAAATATTTTATTAAGGGCATCTTTGTTTATCAGTAAATTAATCGGGTCGTTAAATCTTGGATCTTCCAATACATATCCAATTCCCATCACAGTAAGTACCTTTTTATGATTCAGAGCAGCAATTGTTATGTATCCGTCTTTTGTGTCAAAAATACCATAACCCGGGCTGATAGAGTGTTGTCTGCCCTGCAGGCGAGGTTCGATTCCTGATAAAAGATATTGCTGCAACATCACCTGCTGCATAACGAGAAGACCATCCAGAAGGTTGATTTCAACCTTCATTCCTTTTCCGGTTTTGTTTCTATTAACCATTGCGGATAAAACAGACATTGTGCCAAAAATACCGCCCATCATATCAGCAAGCGCTATACCGCCCGGGATTAATGGCGCCCTTCCGGGTTCCCCTGATATACTTAATATCCCGCTGTGGCCGCAGGCAATAACGTCAT
>DAOWOC010000215.1 GCA_030642225.1 Deltaproteobacteria bacterium | reverse complement strand
TAAAAGAAGTTGAAAAATTACAAAAATCGTTTAAAGTTCCATGGCTTTTCGGTAAAATCGTGGAGATAGTCTGGACAGCCTGATTAGGGTGTTATTTTGACGCTTGTTCCTGCTGTGAAAAATCGGTGTTTAACAACGGAAACATTATTTTCGGTTTTTTTATTTTGCAACATGTTGGATACTATTTTATAATAAAATTATTGATAAAATACTATCCGGCAGATAAAAATTACAAACAAAAAGTATCGATAAAAAGAGATTAACAAGGAGTTTTTATGAACGGATGGAGTAAAAAATTGCTGGCCAAGACACTGCTCCTGACAGCACTGCTGATATTTGGAGGCATTTTTTCATCATATGCTGCCAATTTGCAGATGTTCTCCAATGCGAGATTGATAAATAATCCGGCAAATGATGGCGATAGTTTTTTTGTGGAGGCCGGGGAGAAATTTTTCCATATAAGGCTTTATTTTATTGACTGTCCTGAAACTTCTGCCGGCTCAAATAGTGATGCGCAAAGGATACGGGAGCAAACACGATATTTTGGTTTATCCCGCGCTACACGCACTATTCATTTTGGCAATGAAGCAAAAAAATTTACTGAGCGTATCCTCGCCAGGCCTTTCACCGTTTATACAGCCTTTGCAAACGCTTTGGGAAGATCAACCAAAGGCCGTATATATGGGTTTATTATTACAGTTGACGGAGATGACCTGGCAAGTCTACTTGTTAAAAATGGCTTTGCCCGTACTCACGGTATAGGCAGAAAAACGCCTAATGGTATACCACGTAGTGAAATGATTGAAAGACTCCGTGATTTTGAGACTTCAGCCATGTTGAAACGTATCGGCATTTGGTTAGAAAGTGATCCGGATCGGATTGCAGAATTCCGTGCAAAACAACGACAAGATGACCAAGAATTAAAGGACTTAAAGGATCAGATAAAAAAAGCCAGGTTTTCAGACGGCCCGCTTGACATAAACACTGCTATCAAAGCAAAACTTATATTTATCAATGGAATCGGTCCAATACTTGCTGAAAGAATTATAGCCGGGCGCCCCTATAAAACTGTAGATGATTTACTCAAAGTGGAGGGAATTGGTTCAAAAAAACTTGAAAAAATTCGACCCTATGTTGTGGTAGGTAAAAAGTAGAGGAGTAACTATTTACATAACCAATCAGCCCACCTAACCGATATTAAAATGCACGATTAAAAATAATATTTATAAAATCAAGTTGTTAGATTTTATAAATATTATTTTGATTAAAACACCACTTTTTATACAGTAAAACAAATTTATTGTGAAAATAAGTAAGGTGCATATGATTAAAAAAATATTATTTGTTTGTGTGGAAAATTCTTGCCGAAGTCAGATGGCTGAGGCTTTTGCAAAAATTTATGGAAAAGATGTCTTGGATGTATACAGCGCAGGTTCAAAGGCATCAGGTAAGGTGAACGAGAAAGCAATCAAGTCTATGAAGGCAGTTGGCTGTAACTTAGAAAGTCATAAATCAAAATCTTTAGATGAAGTTCCTCAAATAGTATATGATTATGTTATTACAATGGGATGTGGTGATGAATGTCCTTATGTCAAAACAAGGCAAAGGCAGGATTGGGGTATTCCAGACCCAAAAAATATGGTTGAAGAAGACTTTAATAAAATAAGAAATTTAATTAAAGAGAAGATATTGTCCTTTATTAACGAAATAATTGATTGTTTAAAAAAATATTAAAAAAATTTCTTCCATTGCAAGTGATTTAAAATGCATCAAACCAAAAAGGCTGAGGAGTGAGATAGCCTGTATAATAAGTAAAATGTTTAACAAGCTGTGATACCCAATCCCGGCTGGTCTACATCTTAACAGTTGAAGAAGGAATATTGGATTAACTGTCTCGAAATATTGAAACATCCGTTAAATAACAAGATGTCAATATCATGTAATCCGGTGAGGCCATAACAGATAAATTGTTTTTACTTCACATGTAGTTCTAAAATCTCTGTCCAAATATAGCAGTGCCGACCCTTACAATGGTTGCACCCTCCTGCACAGCCACCTCATAATCACCGGACATTCCCATGGATAGATGTTGTAATGCTTGCGTATTTTTTAGTGATTTATTAATGGAATCTCTCAGCTTTTTTAATTTTTTAAAATAAGGCCTTGCCTTTTCAGGATCATTAAAATAAGGCGGCATTGTCATAAGTCCCCTGATATTTATGTATGGTAACCCTGTAATATACTCTATCGCAGACAAGACATCTTCAGCGGGAAATCCTGCCTTTGTTTCTTCTCCTGCAAGATTTACCTCAAGCAATATTTTAATATGCCTGTTTGATCTTTGTGCATGTTTATTGAGTTCATCTGCAAGTTTTATACTATCAACAGAATGTATCATATCAAAAAGACTGACAACATATTTAGCCTTATTTGTCTGGAGTCTTCCGATAAAATGCCATGTCACTGCGCCCTTGATCCCTGGAATCTTTTCTCTTGCCTCCTGGACATAATTTTCACCGAAATCAAGGAGATTATTATCCGCAGCCTCTTGAACAAGTTCCATACTTTTTTTCTTAGTAACACCCACAAGGGTGATTTCAGATGGATCACGGTCAACCAAAAGCGCTGCCTTTTTAATACAATCCCTTACACCCTGAATGTTTTTTAAAATATCCATTATCAACTCCTAAATATCCGGCTCTATTGCTTTAATTTGCAGCAATTCATCCACTATCCGGCACAAAGGCAGACCCACAACATTTGTATATGAGCCTGAAACCGTGCTTACAAATGCAGAACCAAGAAACTGTATACCATAGGCACCTGCCTTGTCCATGGGTTCGCCTGTCTCTACATAAGCCAGTATCTCGTCTTTTGCCAGATTTCTAAAGGTAACCTCAGACACAGCATAATTCAGGATCAATTTAAAATCCCTGTTAATTATACAATGACCGGTAATTACCCTGTGCATATTTCCGGAAAGCAATGAAAGCATCCTTACTGCATCATCTTTATCAACAGGTTTTCCAAGTATCTTGTTATCTATTACAACAATGGTATCAGCCCCTATGGTTATATTTTCTTTTTTTGAAACAGAAGATGCCTTTTCACAGGCAAAACGCATGGCCTGATCAATTGGGGACTCATCAGCCCCTGCCTTTTCATCACAAACAGGTGATGTAACAGTAATCTCAAGCCCGATATTTTTCAGAAGCATGCGTCTCCTTGGCGATGTTGAAGCAAGAGTAAGTGATATTATATTTCTGTAAAGTCCCATAATTATTTATACAACAACTCCTTTAACTATTAAGTTTAAATATCAACACC
>DAOWOC010000350.1 GCA_030642225.1 Deltaproteobacteria bacterium | reverse complement strand
GTAAAAAAGCCCAGCAAATCAAGGTTAAGGACATAATGTATACTCCTGAGAGCGGCGAATTTGTAAAAGAAGATGTAAGCCTTGATAAAGCTATTCATCAGCTGATAATAGGGCACCACCAGTCACTGATAGTTATGGATGAGAAAAAAGAGATCACAGGCATCTTAAGGCTTACGGATGTATTCAGAAAAATCAGTGATGAGATAAAGGAATGTAAACTATAAGACGTTAATAAAGATTATTTACTCAAAAAAAATCCAGGGATTTTCAGTGTTTGGATAAATCTTCTACACAAAATCTTTGGATTAATTTTATTTATGTTTAAATATAATTATGCATGAATTCGTCTATTTGTAATGCATCAAAAACCTTTCTTATCGCCCCTGTCTCTGCACTGTCCACATCAAGCCCATGAATTACAGGAACGATGGCTTTAACTAGGCTGCCTGATATATTGCCAATGGTTTTTATATTATCCATTTCCATGGCTGAAAGAGGCTCTGACGCCCGATTAAATACAACCCCGTTAAACGGGAGGGCATGTTTATTTAAAAGATCAATGCTCAACATAGTATGATTTATTGTGCCAAGTCCTGCATCAGCAACAAGAATAACCTGAGCATGCAATGCAGCTATAAGATTAAACATAAAATAATCTCTGGTAATAGGCACATAAAGTCCACCTGCCCCCTCAATCAAAAGATAATCAGGATTATAGTCATGCCTGATTAAATCATATGTATTAATAATAAGCTGTGGATCAATCTTTATTGATTCATTTTCCGCTGCAAGGTGCGGAGAAGCTGATAGATGCAATAAAACCGGAGTTTTAAGATCAGGTCTGTCAATGGTCTGCGGCATCAGCATTACTGATTCTATAAAATCCATGTCCATGGAATGCAAATGGCCGTTTAAATCCACTGCCCCTGTCTGGACAGGTTTCATGACACCTACTTTATACCCGTTTTTTTGCAACAGATACGCATACCCTGCAGTAACAACGGTCTTTCCAACACTCGTTCCGGTTCCGGTTATAAATATACTCTTCATTGTTTTTCCTGATATCAATGCCTTTGCAAACAAATTTTTCTCAAAAAATAAAAAATTATCTTTTACAAAAACATATTATTTAATACAAATTCCATAAATTATCTCATAGGTCGCAGGTATCCCCTTATCAATAACACGTAATTTTTCAATGGATTCCAGCAGCCTTCTCATCCTGGTTATGCCTGTTAAATCATCATAACCTGTAATCCTGGCCCCGACATTATGAAAGGTTCTCAAAAATGTTAACGGGTCAGAATAATATTCTACCCTGTTCTCCTTATAAAAATTACATGTTGCATAGCAATCAGAGATACTGCCAAGTTCATGTTCAGTAATATACTCAAGGGATTTTATCCTGTTATTAATCAGGCAGGCACTTAATTCATTAAATGCCCCATGTCCGAATGTTGAAAAAATAAGTTTTCCGTCTTTTTTAAGATATTTTCTATATTTCAGGAGCGCCCCTTTTAAATCATGAAACCATTGAAATGTCAGGTTTGATACGATCAAATCATAATCTAAAAAAGCACAGGAAGATTCGCCATCCATATTTAAAAAACAGAGTCTGCGCTGATTATTAAATTCCTTTATCTTTTTCAGCTTTTCCCTGCATGCATCAAGCATCCCACCTGAAATATCAATAAAAGATATATCAGATGCAGGGAACCCGGATAAAAGCATCCCACTTAAAAAACCCGTGCCGCACCCTATTTCAAGAATTTTTTTAAATGGCCTTCTGTTTT
>DAOWOC010000090.1 GCA_030642225.1 Deltaproteobacteria bacterium | reverse complement strand
CAACCTCATCCTTAAGCTTAATCCCTCTGCCCATCCCTGCAATTATATCTGTTTTTTGAGCTATTTGAGCAATCCTTGCTGCATGTTCCGGAGTGGGGATAATCCCTCCTACGCCGGCCTCATCATCGTAAACATATGGAGCAGTGCCACCGATAAAAAAACTTCTCATGGGGACGAAAAAATCATTTACCCCTGGTATTGTCTTAAGACATTTTTCAATCAACCCTGCTGTAAGGAAAATCCTGTCATCATAAACAATTGCCAAACCTTCTTTTTCAAATTGCTGAAAAACCTTTTGCATTTCAGGCTGTTTGCATCCCATACCCATATTTTCAAGTATCCACATGGCATCCTTGTGAACCTGAAGAAGCATATCAACCGGTTCATTGCCTAATAATGCCCTTGATTTTTCAACCTGTTTTTTATTCACTTATAACTCCTTTATTATATATAATAAAAAATATTGCTAAATTGTCATCATTCGGATAATTATTTTTAATAGATGGTTTTTTATAAATGGCTTGATTGATGATATGGATTAAAAATAATTATTTTAAAAAAAACAAAGGCTGAAGTGAATGATTTCAAAATCCTATTTTATAAAATTTAAATTGTATAATTATCTTTAATTCATTGCACCATCCCAAAAAATATCAATAATGAACCTGAAAACACAAAAAATTTACTATTAATACTTTATAATAAAAAAAATAAATTGCGTCAAGACCTTTAAAAAAAAATCAATAATTGTTTCAATAAGTTATTATAATAATTTCAGATGTTAAGCTTATTTTTTTTAAAATTATAATTTGATAATTTCAAATATTGACGGGAAATCAGACATTGTGAATATGGAAAGAAATTTAGTGTAAAGCAAGTGATTGAGGATGTAAAAAAAGTGTCAGGCGTGAATTTTACTGTTAAAAATGAAGACAGGAGGCTGGGCGATGCCTCGGGACTTGTTGCAAGGGCTGATTTATGCCGCAGTTTATTTAAATGGTCTCCCAAATACAATGATCTGTCTATAATTGTAAAGCATGCCTTTAACTGGGAAAAAAATTAATATGGCCTGTGTTTTTTAATGAGACGTATCCTTTTATACATACCTGTTTTATGCCTTTGTCTTTTGATAATCTTTACACCGCTGGCACGTGGGGCAGTGGAAGGCTGGGCTGTTTCATTAATACATATTATCTCGCTTTTTGCCATTACCGTACTTTTTTTACAAAAAATTGTTTCATGGGATTTTAAATGGATAAAAACCCCTTTTAACAAGCCTTTTGCTGCCCTTTATTGCCTGTGTTTAATATCCTTTATTTTTTCCATGCATAAAAATACAAGTTTATGGGCAATGGTCTTGCTGACGGATTACCTTGTTATCTTTTATCTTGTCATATATGCCGTAAACACAAGGCGTAAGCTTATAATCATTGTTTATGTGATAATCTCAACCGGCCTTTTTATATCCATTATCGGCCTGTTGAAAAATGCCGATATAAATCCTTTTTTATGGTGGGAATATAAAGATGTGGCAGGTATTTCAACATTTGGCAATAATAATCATTTTGCCGGTTTTCTTGAAATGGTCATACCTTTTATCCCGGGACTTTTTATTGCCGGGTACAGTATAAAAAAAATAATTTTTTTACCCATAGCCGGGCTTGTAATAATCACCGCCTTTATTTTTTCCTTATCAAGGGGCGGCTGGGTCAGCTGCCTCATAAGTATGGTTTTTCTTGTAACATGTTTATTGACAGGTCTGAATATAAAACATAAGTCCCTCGTAATCATTGGATTTTTAGTTTCATCTGTTGTTGCTTTTATCATCTTGTCAAGCACACCGGTTGTGATCGAACTCTTGACTGTAAAACACGGGGTTGGTGAAAATTTCAGTAGCCGGATGGTTGGGTGGACAGGAATATTTGAGATGATAAAAGATCACCCATTTTTCGGAATAGGCCCTGGCACCTTTTCAACCATATTTACTCAATACCAGCCTCCTGGCATGTTAAAACGCATCTTTATGGCCCATAATGATTACCTCCAGTTTACAGCAGAGACAGGTCTTTTAATGGTATTTGTCATGATATGGCTGATTTATGTCTTTTACAGGGAGGGGATAAAAAAAATCAGGCGTCACAGCAGACTTGTAAGGGGAGTGACCATTGCTTCCCTTACCGGAATTACAGCGCTTTTATGCCACTCTTTTTTTGAATTTAATCTTCATATACCGGCAAATGCCATACTTTTTACAATTATCAGCGCTTTTGTTATCGCACCCACTGTTAAAACATGATGCCTTTATAAAAAACAGGGGATATAAATAACAAAAGCGCATCTTGCCAATATTTTTAAAAAATATTTAATTTATCAGAAGCAATGGATAACGCCTTCATCCTGTCCACCTTACCAGAGACTGTACGAGGGATATTATCCACAAACATAACATGCTTTGGACGTTTGTAACCTGCCATACGACTGCGGCAATAATCAATTATGTCATCCTCTGTTAAGGCATTATCCTGCGATAACTTTATCAGGGCAGTTACTGCTGCGCCCCAACGAGGATCAGCAACGCCAATTACAACCGTATCGTTTACATTGGGATTTGTCTTTATTATACCTTCAATCTCTTCGGAATATACCTTTTCTCCGCCGGTATTTATCATATATCCCCCACCCCTGCCGATAAGGTTAAACTTACCGTTCTTATCCACTTTTCCCTCATCGCCGACAAAAAACCAGCGGTTTCCATCAATCACACGAAAATCAGCTGCGGTTTTTTGAGGACATTTCCAGTAACCAAGAGCCATCCAGCCACCATAAAGAAATTCTCCAATCTTTTCTGAACCCGGTTCCACGTCCTTGCTGGTTTCAGGATCTATCACCCTTGAAGGGAATACCTGTTTTTCATACAATCCTTTTGAAAACGCAGGTATTCTGGCACCGGCCATTGGTATATTTTCATCTCCCAAGACCGCCATTTCAGAAAATCCGCCACTGGACTCACTTGTTCCCATCTCATCTAATGCAAGCATTCCAGGTATATGGCTCAGCATTTCTTTTTTAACATAAGGCGACCACCTTACCCCTGAAGAGACCATTATCCAAAAACTATCGGTATTGTATTTATCTCCTTTTGCTTCAGCTTTTTTCAATTCATTAACCAGTGGAATTGCAAATGCATCCCCAACTATCACAGACATAAGAACTTTTTCTCTCTCCACTGTCTCCCAAAACTCATCAGCCTTAAAAGGATGCGGTGTTGGCAAAAACACAATAGTCCCGCCTAATGCCCCGATAAATGATAAAACCGCCTCAAATGCAGCTCCATGAAACAAAGGACACGCCGGCATCATCCTGACCCCATCCTTATGTAAATAGCTAAGGAGTTTAATGATCCCGGGTCTGCCCATAATCATTTTAAAAAGATATAAAGCAATATTTTTATGAAGCCTTGAACCTATTATAAAACGAATAATCTTTCGTGACATCAGCCATGACACGGTCTTTATCAACATCTTTGAAGATGTAAGAAAACTTACAAATCCAGAAATAGCTTCCTCGGGCAGTTCATGCAGCCTGTCTATAACAGGCATCATAGAATTAACCAAAATCATATCAAGCCCGTGTACCCGCTGCTCACCATCCCACACCGTACCCTTGGGATATCCGGTGGTACCTCCCGTATACATCAGAAAACTAAAATCATCATTATAGACCATAATATCGGGATTTTTTTCATTTGAATCTTTAACATCATCATATATCATCATATTTTCAGGATGGCTGGAAGGACGCCCGCCAATGCCATAAACAACAACCTTATCAAGGGCAGGCAATTGATCAATTATACCAATAATATTATCCGCATACATATCCTCCACAAAGAGTACAACCGCATCGGAATCTTCCAATATATACCTGATCTCATCAGCCACATATCGAGGATTTACATTAGTTGGGACAGCTCCTATCTTGGAAGCTGCAAAACAGATCTCCATCCACTCAATGGAATTAAAACCTGAGATAGCAATACGATCTTCTTTTTTTACCCCCATATTCAAGAGCCCGTGAGCCAACCGGTTACACTCACGGTTAAATCTGTCCCAGCTCAACCTGCGCTCTCCCTGAATCATGGCGATCTTATCCGGTAATAACCTGGCGAAACTCTCTATCCTGTATTTCCATGTATTATTTGACCTGCGTTTCCCCGGATAATTTTGACGATAATCAGCAAAATCATCATGCTCTTTTTCACGTATACCAAGTAAATTTTCATCCTGCATAAACATCTCTCCTTTAAGTCACAGAGTTAAAATTTGTTTAATGATTTTATGATTCAAACAGAATGGGAAAATTTGATATTCAGATCGAATGAATAAATAATATTATTAAATAAAATATTATTATTTATGAATTAGCGCAAAAAAATAAAATAAATTTCACTCAAACCAAAAAATCTTCTATGGTCGGCCGACATTGCCTCTACTGATAATTACAGGTTACTTTGGGTACATATTTGAAATTTTTCTTTCTCAAATTCAATGATATCGCCGGATATAATTTTTTTGCTTTTTTTAATTTCAATCTCGCCATTTACACGTACAAGACCTTCGGCAATAACGAATTTGGCTTCTCCTCCACTTTGAACTATATTTACAAACTTTAAAATCTTATAAAGTTCTATGGATTTTTCCTTAATCTCTACAATATTCATTTTTTGAGAAACATTCTTATTCATAATTAACTCAACTTTTAATAGACCGTATCATTCGCTCTAAGCAATTAGATGATTATGCGGATTCATGTTACAAATTTTTACCAATAAATGCAACATTGAATACCGTAGTAAAAATGGTGAGGGGTTAAATGCCTTTAGTTCTATATATCCACGAACTGTTGAGAAGTGTTCAGCTTTGAATCAGGTAAAAATGTTGTCAAATATTTCCAGTCAGTTAAAGTTTATGATTTGATTTTGTTTTTCAACCAGGTTACTATTCATTAAGGTTTTCAAGGAACACTAATTTTTCACTCTAAAATTATAAATATGCTTTTTTCTATTATAATACCGTCATATAATTATGCTTCACGCATAACATTTGCTATTGAATCCGTATTAAACCAGCCCGGGGATGATTTTGAGATAATAGTAATGGATGACGGTTCCATTGATGATACAAAAAATAGAGTGGGCAGCTATTGCGACCTGGATAAAGGGGTTGTCAAATATTTTTTTCAAAAAAATAACGGGCCGTCTTCTGCCCGCAATAATGGAGTAAAACAATCCAAAGGAGAATATATCCTTTTTCTTGATGCAGATGATCAACTCCTTGAAAATGCCTTGGATATTTTCCGCAATTTTATTCAAAAATCTCCACAAACAGATTTTGTCTTTGGGGGGCATGTCTCAGTTTATGATGATGGGGTGACAAAAATTCACAATGCGCCTGCACTGTCAAACAACAATGAAAAAAATTTTATGGATTTTTTACGTAAAAGATTCGGGAGCATATCTCATGGTTCCGTGATAATGAAAAGACACATATTTAACAAGCTGAAAT
>DAOWOC010000131.1 GCA_030642225.1 Deltaproteobacteria bacterium | reverse complement strand
TGTTAACACGCTGCGAGTCAAGCTGACTTATATGAACCAGGCCCTCAATCTTAGGTAAGATTTCAACAAATGCCCCGAAATCAACTATCTTTTTAACAAGCCCTTTATAAACCTTTCCTACCTCAGCATCCTGTGTTATCTCTTCAATTATTTTTTCTGCAGCTTCAAGAGACTCAGCATCATGTGAAAAAAGATTTATTTCCCCATCATCGTCTATATCAATCTTTACTCCGGTCTCAGCAGTAATCCCACGTATAACCTTACCTCCCGGTCCTATGACATCACGAACCTTTTCCGGCACAACATACATTGAGTGAATACGCGGGGCATAAGCAGATAATTCAGATTTTGGCTCTGAAATGGCCTCATTCATTTTGGATAGAATATGAAGCCGTCCCTGTCTTGCCTGCTCAAGAGCTTTTATCATGATTTCTTCTGTAAGCCCATCGACCTTTATATCCATCTGTAATGCGGTAATCCCTGAGTCAGTGCCTGTAACCTTAAAATCCATATCACCATAGTGATCCTCATCACCAAGGATATCAGTTAAAATAGCTATTTTATCACCCTCTTTCACGAGTCCCATTGCAACCCCGGCAACAGGCATTTTTATGGGGACTCCGGCATCCATCAGGGAAAGTATTCCCCCGCACACGGTTGCCATTGAGGATGAACCGTTTGATTCCATGATGTCTGATACAATTCGTATTGTATAAGGGAATTGTTCCTCGTCAGGCAGGACAGGCTTTATGGCTCTGGTGGCCAAATTACCGTGGCCTATATCCCTTCTGCCAGGCCCCCTTAACATCCTTGCCTCTCCAACACAAAACGGTGGAAAATTATAATGAAGTATAAAAGACTTAAAAACATCACCATCAAAAGAATCTATCCTCTGCTGATCCGAAGAAGAACCAAGTGTGGTTGTAACCAGTGCCTGGGTTTCACCACGCTCAAACAGGGCTGACCCATGCACCCGTGGAAGCAAGCCTGTTTCACAGCTTATCGGTCTTATCTCATCAAATCCCCTGTCGCCTATGCGTTTTGCATTATCAAGGATATTGCCCCTGATCATTTTACGCTGGAGCTCATGCAGTATCTCCTTTGCCTCATTTTTTTCCTCTTGCGATATTTCTCCAAGCTCTTCAAGTACAGACCTTGAGACTTCACGCATTGCTGTCTGTCTTTGAAGTTTATCATGGATAGCAAGCATATCCTCCATGGGTTTTTTTGCCATATTTTCAACCCGTGTTACAAGCTCAGGATCTGTTGCTATTGGCTCGACCTGACGCTTTGACTTGCCACAGGCAGCCTGAAGTTCAAGCTGGGCATCTATTAATGGCTGCATTTCACGATGACCAAAATAGATGGCATCAATCATCTCTTTTTCACTCAAAAAATTAGCCCCTGC
The DNA here is from genome assembly GCA_030642225.1 of Deltaproteobacteria bacterium. GTDB lineage: Bacteria > Desulfobacterota > DAOWOC01 > DAOWOC01 > DAOWOC01 > DAOWOC01. Next base: position 3,158 of record DAOWOC010000131.1, on the reverse strand, counting down.
CTCTACCATCACAACAGCATCCTTACTGCCGGCAACGATAAGATCAAGATCACTTTTCTCAAGCTCTTCACAGGTTGGATTAATTATCAACTCACCATCAATACGCCCTACCCTTACCCCTGCGATAGATTTTTCAAAAGGGGCATCGGAAATAGTAAGAGCAGCAGATGCCCCGACAAGAGACAAAATATCAGCATTATGTTCACCATCATAGGAAATAACCGTGGCAATAACCTGTGTTTCATTACAAAATCCATTAGGAAATAAAGGACGTATGGGACGATCAATAAGCCTTGAGGTAAGCACTTCCTTGTCAGATGGTCTTCCCATCTCCCGCCTGAAAAAATTACCAGGGATTTGACCAGCTGCATAAAGCCGTTCCTGGTAATCAACTGTTAATGGGAAAAAATCTATACCTTCCCTTTTATCATCAGAACATACTGCTGTAACCAATACAATTGTTTCACCATATTGGACAATTACAGCTCCACCGGCCTGTTTAGCTATACGGCCAGTCTCAAGAGTAAAGGATTTCCCCCTCAACTCCACATCAACTTTCTTAAACATAATATTTAACCTTTTATAAAAACTGTTTATTAATTAATCAAATTTATTTTCTAAGGCCCAGACTTTTAAGGATATTTCTGTAACGGTCAATATCCTTTCTTTTTAAGTATTTAAGTAAACTCCGTCTTTGCCCCACAAGTTTGAGCAAACCCCTGCGGGAATGGAAATCTTTTTTATGGACTTTAAAATGTTCTGTTAAATACTTAATCCTGTTAGTCAACAGGGCAACCTGAACCTCAGGGGATCCTGTATCCTGTTCATGCAGTTTATAATTATTTATTATTTCATTTTTTACTTCAGTCAAAAAAACCACGTTCTCTTCCTCCTTAATTCCTCTTTTTAATTATATGTAATTGATGGCATTATTACCCTTAAATACTTTAAAAATCCAATTTTATCAACCGGTGGCGCCATCAATGCAATTGTCAAATTTTCAGATGATATTAACCTGAAAACATCAGGAAGTTCAACAGGTAAATTCATTTCCACGGCTTTAATAAGCTGACCGTGTTTTATCCGTTCCACCATTTTATCTGTTACCATATAAGCCGGAATATTTTTTAATGATTCATCTATGCTGACCATCCTTGCTGATACGGAACCCCTCTCCATTTTAAGTAAATCATCCAGGGTTATGGCATCGGATATATCAAAATGGCCTGATGAAATACGTTTTAATTCATATAAAAGCCCGCCACACCCTAAAATATCGCCTATATCAGATGCCAGCGACCTTATATAAACCCCTTTTGAACACTCTACTCTTATAAAGATATAAGGCAGATCAACTCCAAGGAGTTCCAGATTATGTATTATAACTCTCCTTGGCGCTTTTTCAACGGCCTTACCCTCTCTTGCCCACTTATAGAGAGCCTTCCCTTTATATTTCAATGCGGAATATTTTGGAGGTTTTTGAAAAATCACCCCTTTAAAACTATCCAGCGCTGCCTTAATCTTTTCAATCGGGATATTATCAACAGAATCGCTGAATTTTGTTATCTCCCCTGTCCTATCCATGGTATCACTTGTCATCCCAAGACATATCGTGCCTTCGTAAACCTTATCTCCCTCCATGATAAAACGGGATAAGAGAGTAGCCCTGCCGATACAAAGAGGAAGGACACCTGTAGCAAAAGGATCAAGCGTACCTGTATGGCCTGTCTTTGCAGACAGGAAACGTCTGACATCAGCAACCACATCATGAGAGGTCATGCCGGATGATTTATTAATCACCAGAACACCGCACATTTCTTTGTCAGACAAATTATCAATCATTATATGAAACCGCTCTTATTAAATCCTCTTTAGCCTTATCAATAGAAGCATTAAAGGTACATCCGGCAGCAACCTTGTGACCTCCGCCGCCAAACCCTAATGCAATCTTTGACACATCCACCCTGCCTTTTGAACGCAGGCTCGCGTGGACAAGACCATCACCATTTTCATACAGCAAAATAGCAACATCAACACCTTTAATCCTTCTGGGATATTCTATGAAATCATATGTATCATTAAAAACAGCCCCTGCCTTATTCATCATATGATGCGTTACAGGCATAACACTTATACTGCCGCCATTATAAAATTCTATGGACTGCAAGGCCAGGGCAAGAAGTCTGTAACGATTATACCCGCTCATTTCCAGCGCCATGGAAAGATTATTGGGGTTTGCTCCGCAAGCTATCATCTTTGCAGCTATATTCATACATTTAGCACTTGTATTCGCATGAGTAAAATTACCTGTATCAGTTGATATACCAAGATAAATATTACTGGCCATATCCGGAGTAATTCTGACATCTATTTCCTTTATAAACTCATAAATCATTTCACATACTGATGATGCATCTGCATCAACCCAGTTAAAATCGCCAAAGTTAAGATTAGATGCATGATGATCAATATTTATGACTTTGGAATGTCTGATGTAATAAGCGATATCATCACCTATCCTGTCTAAGCTGGAAGAATCAATAACAATGCTGATCTGGGGAGAAAATTGTGAAAAATTTTCAGGATAAAAAATTAAATTATCTTTTTTAAAAAGTTCGTTTAAATAAGACGGCAATTGCTGGATTAAAATACCACGGGCATCTATACCCTTAATCCGCAGGGCATCAACAAGAGCTGACATCCCCCCGAGGGCATCTCCGTCCGGATTAATATGCGGGATAACAGCTATCCGCTTAGCAGCCATTATTGGCTTTAAAACCTTTGCCACCTGTTCAGTTATGTTTAATGTCATCTAATATCTTTTCAATACGCTGACTGTATTCTAATGAAGGGTCAATAATAAACCGAAGTTCAGGCATATATTTGAGATGAAGAGTTCTACCCATCTCATGCTTGATAAATCCGCTTGCTTTATTTAACGCCTTCAATACGTTATCCTGTTTATCACTGCTGTTAAACATCCTTATATAAATACGGGCAGAACGCAGATCACTTGTCATATCAATACCAGTAATGGATACTCCTTCAAGCCTTGGATCCCTGATCTTGCTCAAAAGAAGAACAGCGATTTCCTCCCTAATAAGATCACCAACTTTTTTTGCCCTTTTACTCATAAAAACAAGACCTTAATTAGTTGA
>DAOWOC010000075.1 GCA_030642225.1 Deltaproteobacteria bacterium | reverse complement strand
CTTTTGATCCAAAGGTAAGCCGTCATCAAAGACAAATGACTAAATAAGGTATAATAAACACAACTGAATAACGGGTGGAGTTTAATTTTTACTTATCTCCGCCCGTTATTTATTTCAATATATGAGATTGCAATGCTCCCTTGACTATAATTCAAGGAGCATTGCAATCTCATCACAATCCGGAAATTTTACACACTTTAAGCAATCACTCCATATTTTCTGGGGCAGGAGCGCCTTATCTATTTCCATAAAACCGTAAGCGGAAAAAAAAATTTCAACATAGGTAAGCACAAAAATTTTATAAATTCCAAGTGTTAAGGCCTCAGCAATACATGCCCTTACAAGTTCACTGCCAATCCCCTTATGTCGATATTTTCCACCTACTACAAGAGAGCGTATTTCAGCTATATCCTCCCAGCAAATATGCAAACTGCATGTGCCGGTAATAATACCATCCTCTTCATTTACAAAAATATCCCTTATAAAATCATACAGTTCGCTTAAAGACCTTGGGAGCAGATCGCCTTTTTTTGCCTGTTTTGCAAGCATTTTTTGGATCGTCTTTATATCTGAAATTTTAGCCTTTCGTATCATCAGAAACCTTTATTAATTTTTTTTAACTGTTAACTAATTAAAACCGCTGCCTTGTGTTCCTGTCGAAGCAGATCATTAACTGTTTTTACAGGACTAAATGTAATAATGGGTAATTCAATAAAAACCGTATTCCAGTCGGACATGGCCCCATTCCATAGACCAGGTAACTCAAGGGCTTTTAAACTCATACCGTTTTGTGATTTTTGTGAAATAAAGATTGCACTATTGTCAACAAACTTTTTTAAATCATAAGATTTTCCCTTGTAATCAAGGACAGAGCAAACAATATCAACCGGATTAAAATGAGTTGATGCGGTAATGATTCCCTGTTGTTCGCTGTTCAATGGATTGACCTGAACTTTTTCAACGATCTGCAATGAAAGCTCATTGTCACTGTTTTCAACCCAAAACGGCCCCCCCCCAGGCTCCCCAAGATTCTTAACCATTCCGCACACCCTGACCGGCCGATCCAACTTGTTTAAAATAAAATCATATCTCTTGTTTATTGGAGCAAATTTTAAATCCTCTTTTGGAATTATACAAAGTTGAGCTTTTGCAAAATCAAAGGCCTTTTGCAATAAGATTTCATCGTTTGGATACCTTGTCAATCTTTTAATAAATGAAAAAATTTCCTGCTGTAATTTTAACAGGCAGCCGCCCATAACCCGCTTCCAGTAAAATATCTCCTCTTTAAATCTGTCATAAACAACATTATCGATATTCTTTATAAAAATTATTTCAGCATTCAGGTTATTAAGGTTTTCTATAAGTGCGCCATGCCCCCCTGGTCTGAAAAAAATGGTGCCGTTATCAAGCCTGAATGGATTGTTATTCATGTCAACAGCTATGGTATCGGTTGATCTCTTTTGTACTGAAAAATTAACATCAAATTTCACACCAAGGGTCTTTTCATATTCAGGTTGCACTTTTTTTAAAAAAAATTCAAATTTTTCTTTATGCTCAAAGGATACAGTAAAATGAAGCCTGCTTTTTTGATGCATGTCTTTTACATACCCAACGGCCTCTACAAGGTGTTCCTCAAGGGCTGTCCTGCTTTTATCAGGATATTTATGAAATTTAATCAGGCCCTTAGGCATAGAAGCATAATTCAGACCACTTTTTGTAAGAAGATAACCTGTGATTTCCTTAACTCTTTTATTTTTTTCAAATTCATCCAAATCAAAACCATCATTTGCCATAATTGATTTAAGCTCTTCATAAAATGCAAATTCACGAATTGAATCAAAAAACTTAAGCAAGTCTTCACTTTCACTATTATCTCCAAATACATTTAAATCAGTTGAGCCTTTAATTTTTTTATTATAAAAACTAATCAGCGCTTTAAACATCCTGCTTGCAGCACCTGAAGCCGGAATAAATTTTATGATGTTTTTCCCTGGGGCTGTCTGATTATAAAAATCAACCAGCTTAACAGCCTCGCCCTGTCTTATGGATTTAATCCCATCATTGATAGTGGCAGGACGGTCTAATTTAAGATAAGACGTTCCTTTTACAAACATCTCCAACTGTCTGGCAAGTAATTTTTCTGAAAGCCCAAGCGCCTTAATCTGTTTTTTATCATCCTTGCTTAACTCAAAACCGAACATTTTTATTCCTGATTAAATTAATATTTTTCAAATACAAAAAATTATTATATCTAAAAATTATTTTCAAATATATCTATACTTATTTTTTTTTAAAATTAAACTATTAAATAAATCAGCATCTTTTTATAGATTGACAAAGATTGTGCTTTTTATTACAAAGATAAAATCATTTTATATTTGTTTAATAGATAATTGTATACTAATTTAACAATAAAAAAAATATTCAGAAATATTATTTCAGATAAAGGAGGATGATTAGTATGCCAAATCAAAAGGCAGCTCAACAGGCTATTTTAGTGGTAGGCGCTGGCATGAGCGGGCTTACTGCTGCGATTGAAGCTGCGGAGGTTGGTAGAGAGGTTTATATTGTAGAAAAAGAGGCCTTCCTGGGCGGTCGTGTTGCTCAAATGAATCAATATTTTCCAAAGTTATGTTCACCTGATTGCGGGCTTGAAATCAACTATAGAAGGATTAAGACAAACCCGCGTATTCACATTCTTACTATGGCTCAAATTGTTAAAATTGACGGGAAAGAAGGCGATTACAATGTCAGTATAAAGGTCATGCCGCGTTATGTTAATGAACGCTGCACCGCATGCGGTGAATGTTCAAATGCCTGCACTGTTGAAATTGACAATAAATTCAACTTTGGATTAGATAAAGTCAAGGCAGCGTATCTGCCTCACGCTTTTGCATTCCCGTTAAGGTATATTATAGACCCTTCACTTATCAACACAGAGAATGCCAAAGAGGTTGAAAAAGCCTGTAAATATAAGGCCATTGAACTTGATATGAAGGAAAAAGAGATATCAATAAATGTCGGCGCTGTTATCTGGGCAACCGGCTGGTCTCCTTACGATGCCTCTAAAATCATGTTTTACGGGGCGGGTTCCTATAAAAATGTCCTGACTAACATACAATTTGAAAGATTTGCATCCAGCTCAGGTCACACCAAGGGTAAAATCATAAAACCGTCTGACGGCGGCATTGTTAATTCTGTTGCCTTTGTGCAATGCGCCGGATCACGTGATGAGAACCATCTGCCATATTGTTCAAGGATATGTTGTCTTGCGACACTTAAACATGCAATGTATGTAAGGGAACAGTATCCTAATGCGGAAATATCAATATTCTACATTGATATCCGCGCATTAGGCAGGTTTGAAGATTTTTATAATAAGGTCAAACAGGATGATAAAATAAGCTTTATAAAAGGTAAGGTTGCTAAAATTGAGGAAGATAAAGCGACTAAAGAACTTACCTTAAGGGTGGAAGATCAGGAAACCCAGAGAATAATAAATAAAAAAGTTGATCTCGTCGTCCTGGCGACCGGAATGGTGCCAAATACTGCAATTGATAAAATTCCGGCGGAAATCCAGTATGATGAAAATGGTTTTATTATTAATGATCCGCTAAAAACAGGGATATATGGCGCAGGATGTATAAAAAAGCCGGCAGATGTAGCTGTTTCGGTTCAAGATGCCACTAATGCAGCTATGAAGGCAATACAATCAACGGCAAGGAGATAATTATTTGATGGATAATAAAATAGGACTTTATATTTGTACAGGCTGCGGTATCGGAGAAGCAATTGATGCTGACCGCCTTATTGATATTGCCAATGAGGATTTTAGTCCCTCAATATGTAAAACACATGAATGCCTTTGCAGCCCGGAAGGTGTGGAGATTTTAAAGGCTGATATTGACTCAGGCAACATAAATAAAGTTGGAATCGCAGCCTGTTCATCAAGGGTTATGTATGATATCTTTGACTTTACCCTCCCGACTGAAAGAATAAATATAAGAGAACAGGTTGTTTGGTCACAGCCTCCGGCTGACAGGGAAAATATCGAAGAAGATGATACTCAGATGATGGCTGAGGATTATATAAGGATGGGGCTTGCAAAATTAAACAAGGTACTGCCCTTAGAGCCGTTCAAATCTGAAGCTGAATATGCAGAAAGTATCCTTGTCGTAGGAGGCGGGATAACCGGTATGAATGCGGCTATAGACGCTTCAAAGGCCGGATATTCGGTAGTATTGGTGGAAAAAGCCGACAATCTGGGCGGATGGGCGCTGAAACTTTACAAAAAACCTTCTCCAGCCCCCCATTACACCGAAATATCAGATCCTGGTGTAAAAGAACTGGTTGAAGATCTGGAGAAGACTTCAAATATAAAGGTATATACCGGCTCTGTTATTAAAGAAATTTCAGGTGCGCCATGCATGTTTGATGTAACTATACAAAAAGGTACAGAGACTCACGATGAGCGTGTCGGCGCAATAGTCCTTGCTACCGGTGCTGTCCCCTATGATGCGACAAAACTTGGTCATCTCGGTTATGGAAATGTCCCTAATGTTATTACTCACGAACAATTTGAGGCAATGGCAAAAAAAAGGGCAATCAACAGGCCGTCAGACAATACCAGGGCCGAATGCATAGCATTTATCCAATGTGCAGGGTCAAGGGATGAAAATCATCTTAACTATTGCTCGGCAACATGTTGTGTGGAATCCCTGAAACAGGCCAAGATATTTAAAGAATTAAATCCAGAGGGACAGGTATATATCCTTTATAAAGATATAAGGGCATATGGTCATTATGAACTTTTGTACAAGGAAATGCAGAATGAAGGCGTAATATTCATAAAGGGAGATGTTGATTCCATATCTGAAAACGGTTCAGGGGGTGTTCAAATAGATACAAACGATTTTCTATCACAAACAGAGATAACCCTTGACATGCTTGACTTAGTTATTCTTGCAACAGGCATGGTTCCAAGCACATCAATTGAAATTGAAACTGAAAAAATCAAAAAAGAGGCAGATGACTCTGAAAAAACCGACACCCAGGCCAAAGATGCACCTCTTGAAAACATGGCAAGCGGAAAAATTCTTGCTTCAAACATCCTCAACTTGAATTATAGACAAGGTCCTGAACTTCCTGAATTAAAATATGGTTTTCCAGATTCCCATTTTATCTGTTTTCCATATGAGACAAGACGAACAGGTATATATGCAGCAGGAAGTGTACGCGCTCCAATGGATATATACCAGGCGATTGATGATGCGGGTGGCGCTGCCTTAAAGGCGATTCAATGTGTGGAATTGTCTAAAAAAGGCCTTGGCGTGCATCCGCGTGCAAATGATATAAGTTATCCTGAATTTGATATGAGCAGGTGTACCCAATGCAAGCGTTGCACAGAAGAATGCCCGTTTGGCGCCATAAATGAGGATGAAAAATCAAATCCACTGCCAAATCCTACACGCTGCCGCAGATGCGGTATTTGTATGGGGGCGTGCCCTGAAAGAATTATATCTTTTAAAAATTACTCGGTGCCATTGGTCGGCAACATGTTAAAAGCTATAAATGTGCCTGAAGAATTTGATGAAAAACCAAGGATTCTGATCCTTGCATGTGAAAATGATGCTTATCCGGCGCTTGACATGGTTGGAATAAACAGATTGCAGCTAAGTCCCTGGATCCGTGTTATATCGGTCAGATGTCTGGGATCCCTGAATCTTATCTGGATCGCTGATTCATTGAGTGCCGGCATCGACGGGGTGTTGCTCCTTGGTTGTAAGCACGGTGATGATTATCAGTGTCATTTTATTCAGGGGAGTGCACTTGCAGATATCAGGCTTTCCAAAATCTCTGAAACATTAGACAGACTGGCACTTGAATCTGAACGTGTCAGAATACTTGAAGTATCAATAACAGATTTTGATAAACTCCCGGGTATGATTAAAGATTTTGAAGACACCCTTGAAGAACTTGGACCCAATCCCATGAAAGGGTTCTAAATTTTTTAACAAAAAAAAGCAAACTACTATTATAAATTAAGAAAGGAGAATAAATATGGGTGTCAGGGTAAACCCGAATTTAATTAAAAACCTGGAAAAATTCGGGGTGAAAGATTCAAAAAAATGTTTTAACTGCGGGAACTGTACTGCAGT
>DAOWOC010000353.1 GCA_030642225.1 Deltaproteobacteria bacterium | reverse complement strand
CGGGGCTTGGGGGCTTGGATGGGAGGTCTGGCTTGACGGCATGGAGATAACACAATTCACATATTTTCAGCAGGCAGGCTCAATTGATCTTGATCCTGTCACAGTTGAGATCACCTATGGTTTGGAACGAATAGCCATGTATATACAGAATATTGACAATGTCTTTGATCTTGAATGGACCAAAGGCATTAAATATGGCGATATTCATCATCAGGGGGAGATCGAGTGGTCAAAATATAATTTTGAATATGCGGATACAGACATGCTTTTTAAACTCTTTGACATGTATGAAAAAGAATCCATTGATATGGGAGAAAGGGAGCTTGCACTCCCCTGTTATGACTACTGCCTCAAATGTTCACATGTATTTAACATCCTTGATGCACGCGGAGTCATAAGCGTTGCCGAAAGGACAAGATTTATCGGCAGGGTCCGTGGCCTCGCAAGAAAAACAGCACAAATTTACATAAAACAGCGTGAGGAGATGGGGTATCCATTAATAAAGGGGATAAAAAAATGAGTGCAGACCTTTTTTTAGAGATAGGCATGGAAGAGATACCGGCCGGATTTTTGACAATGTCCCTTGATGCCATGGAAAATATCCTTGGACAAAGACTTAATGCAGCAAGAATCCCTTTCGGCTCAATAAAAACGCTTGGCACCCCAAGACGCCTTACCATTATTGCTTACGGGCTTGCAGAGAAACAGGAAGATATGGAGAATGAAATAACAGGCCCTCCGACAAAGGCAGCTTATGATAAATCAGGCAATCCGACAAAGGCGGCTCTGGGATTTGCCAAAAGTCACGGGGTGCAGGTTGATGATTTAAAGACCATTGCAACTGAAAAGGGAGAATATATCTTTGTTAAAAAACTTGAGAAAGGACGTCATACATTTGATATTCTGCAGGATCTCCTGTTGAATTTGATAATGGACATACCCTTTCCAAAATCCATGCGCTGGAACAGTATTAATATCCATTTCGCCAGGCCGGTTCACTGGATTGTCGCGTTATTCAATACAAAAATTATCCCGTTTACAATAGGAAATATAAACTCAGGCAATAAAAGTTATGGCCACAGGTTCATGTCCCCGGGTCCCATAACAATAACCGGGGCCAATGATTATGAAAACCTGTTGAAAAAGGAGTTTGTAATCCCTGATACAAAAGAAAGGTGCGAAATTATCCTTAAACAGGCCTCTCAGCTTGCTGAAAAACAAGGAGGCCGGCTTGTTGATGATCCAAAATTAAAGGAAGAGCTCCCGGGTATTGTTGAATATCCCACAGCAGTATGCGGCAGGATTGATAAAAAATATCTTGATCTGCCTGACCAGGTGCTCATTATGTCCATGCGTGAACATCAGCGCTACTTTGCGGTTGAGGATAAAAATAATAACCTGCTCCCGTATTTTATAACCATTGCCAATACCAGAGCAAAAGACATGTCAATTATAACGATGGGGAATGAAAGGGTATTAAGGGCAAGGCTTGAGGATGCGGTATTCTTTTTTAATGAGGATAAAAAAATCTCGCTTGACATTATGGCTGATAAGCTTAACTCGGTTGTCTTTCATACAAAACTCGGTACTGTGTCTGAAAAAGCCGCAAGATTAAGGACAAATGCCCGCATCATTGCAGAACATTTAAAAAAAGAAGAGATTATAAAGACATTGGAACGCGCCGCTAAAATCTGCAAGGCTGATCTTGTCAGCGGTATGGTCGGGGAATTCCCATTACTCCAGGGAGTAATGGGG
>DAOWOC010000211.1 GCA_030642225.1 Deltaproteobacteria bacterium | reverse complement strand
GCTTGATACCACTTTATCAGAAGAAAAACTCTCAAAAATACTTTCCGACTCTCAATTAAAACAATTTGTTGACAGACTCGACATGGGCATTGAAACCATAGTTGGAGAAGGCGGCATTGAACTTTCAGCAGGCCAGAAACAACTGCTCAGCCTTGCAAGGGTTCTTGTGCTTGACCCCAAAATACTTATCCTGGATGAAGCCACATCCAATGTTGACACACAAACAGAAATGCTTATAGAACAAGCTATAATGGCCACATTAAAAAACCGTACCGGCATTGTTATTGCTCACAGGCTCTCAACGATCAGACGCGCCAGCTACATAGTTGTAATGGAGCATGGCCGGATAGTTGAACAGGGGACACATGAAGAACTTCTTAAACAAAAAGGGGTTTATCATCACTTTCAAAACATCAACCTTTTTAATGAAAATTCAGAAAAAAAATCATGAAACCTTTATTACAAATAAAAGAAGTGATAATTGTAGAAGGGAAAAACGATATAACCGCGGTAAAACATGCGGTACAAGCGACATGCATCGCAACCCTCGGGTGGCGGTTCGATCATAAACTGCTCACACAGCTCCAGAAAATCCAGGAACAATCCGGGATTATTGTCCTCATGGACCCGGATACTGTTGGTGAAAGCCTTCGCAAACGTATCAAGATGGCTGTTCCAAATGCAAAACATGCCTTTATCACCAGGACAGAGGCAATGCACAAAGATAATATAGGCATTGAAAATGCGTCTCCAAAAGCGATAAAAGATGCCTTATTAAAAGCCAAAAGCATTGTATCCCATCCAATTGAACAACCTTTTACCATGGCCGACCTCCTTATAAATAATCTCGCGGGATCTCCACTGGCATCTGAAAACAGAGAAAAAATGGCAAAAATACTTGGCATTGGGTATGCAAACGCAAAAAATTTTTTAGAAAGACTTAATAATTTTGGGATAAAAAAAGAGGAATTTAAAAATGCCCTTCAGGAAAAGGATGACCACTTAAAAATTTAAAAATATTATCAAAAATAGCGTGTAAATTTAAGACTCTTCAGTAGAGAAAGATTACGAACAAAAAATATGATAAAAAAAAGGAGTTGACCCGCTCGGGTTAACTCCTTTTTAATATCATATTCAGATTTACAAATCATATAGCTTTTTACAGATTTCAATTATTGCTAAACATCTAACGCATCAGTCATTAACTCACCCATTATTTTACTGAATCGTCCTGGATTATCAATCTTGCCGCCTTGCCCTATGATAGCAATATCAAGCAATATATCCGCATAATCATTGATCCTGGAATCATTATTATCTTTTTCAAACAGGGCATTAATCTTTTCAAGTGCCGGATGTTGGATATTCAACTCAAGAACCCGTTTTATGGCCGGGGCATCCTGACCGGTAGACTTGAGGATTTTTTCCATATACGCACTCATATCATAATCCTCGCCCGCAAGACATGCCATTGAACCCTTTAAATGGGTTGAAGGTTTAACCTCCCTTATCATTGTTTCAAGATGTTTTTTAATATGCTCAAACAGAGCAGTATATTCATCCTTTTTTTTGTCATCTGTTTTTTCAAGACCAAGATCACCTTTTTCAGCACTCTTAAGAGGTTTTTTTTCATACTCCCTTAATTCGCTTATAACCCACTCATCAACAGGATCGCTCATGAGCAAAACTTCCAGGTCTTTATCCTTAAGGTTTTCAAGATACGGGCTATTAGATAGAATAGTAAGATTTTCACCTGTAATATAATAGATCTCTTTTTGCTCAGGCTTCATATTTGCCACATATTCCTTTAGGGAAATAAACTTGCCATTGGATTTTGTGGTCTTGTAACGGAGCAATTCTGCTATTTTATCTTTATTAGGAAGGTCTGTCTGGATACCAACCTTTAGTATGGGCCCGAATTCCTGGTAAAATTGTTCATATTTTTCCTGTTCCAGGCTGCCTAAAAGTTCAAGGATTTTTTTTACCAGATTTTTTCTTATATTTCTGACCAAGCTGTTATGTTGCAGAATTTCCCTGCTGATATTCAAATTTAAATCAGGTGCGTCAACAACACCCTTTGTAAAACTTAAATACTCAGGGAGCAATTCCTTGCAATCATCCATGATAAAAACACGCTTGCAGTAAAGATTAACCCCGTGTTTTCTCTCCTGCTCAAACATATTAAAAGGGGCCTGGGATGGTATGTATAAAAGCGCAGTGTATTCAGTGGTGCCTTCAAACTTCATATGAATATGAGCAAGGGGCGGTTTCCAGTCATGGCTGATATGTTGATAAAATTCATTATGCTCTTCTTCTGTGACCTCATCTTTATCCTTTGCCCAGACAGCCTTCATGGAATTTAAGGTCTCTTCCTTTATGACTTTTTTTGTTGAAGGCTCAATCGGCTTGCCATCTTTATCTAAAATCTGCTCTTCTTTTGACAAAGGCTCGTCTTTTTCAACATCCATGACAACAGGATAATTTACAAAATCAGAATGCTGCTTAACTGTCTGTCTTATTGTCCATTCTTCAGTAAAATCCGGCTCATCTTTTTCCTTTTTCTTTAATTTCAGTATAATAGTAGTGCCGCGGGAATCTTTTTCTGTTTCTTCAATACTATAACCGCCCTGACCATCAGATTCCCATTTTGTGGCTGTATCTGAACCAACAGCACGTGTAATCAATGTAACCTTATCCGCTACGAGAAAGGCACTATAAAAACCCACCCCAAATTGACCGATCAATTCAGGTGCCAGGGTATTTTGATTTTTTGATTGCTCAATGGCCTTTAAAAATGTAAAAGTTCCGCTTTTAGCAATAGTGCCGATATTCTCTATGACCTCATCATGGGTCATACCAATTCCATTATCAGAGATTGTAAAGATATTTCCCTTAGCATCAGGTATTAATTTAATCTTAAATTCCGTATCTTTACCCAAAATTTCAGATTCTGTTAATGATTTAAAACGAAGTTTGTCAATAGCATCAGATGCATTTGATATTAATTCCCGTAAAAAAATCTCTTTATTAGAATAAAGAGAATTGATAATAAGACTCATTAATTGTTGAACTTCAGTTTTAAACTGATGAGTTTCCTTTTGTGCTGCCATATTTCCCCTCCGTGATTAGATATAATAACCTTTGATTTCAAATAAAATCATTCATTGATAAATTGTCAATTGGAATTTAAAAATATCTATAAAAATATTAAGCCATAGAACGCAACTTAAAAACATTTTATCTTGATTAGTCTGCAATTATTTATTATACCCCGCAACATAACTAAAAATGGTAGCTGGTTAGATATAGCAGAGATTGAACTTAGCGTTTTGAAACGACAGTGCCTTGCCGATAGAATTGAT
>DAOWOC010000130.1 GCA_030642225.1 Deltaproteobacteria bacterium | reverse complement strand
TGTCTGTAATCCTGAAATCAGCTATTGGTGTTATTAAACGTGTCTCATTTAAGTTAATTTCAACGATAATCGCCCCATTTTTCTTGGCTTTTATTGGGAGCCGACTGGCAGGAGCTACATCTGCGGATGTGCCGATTACAATGACCATGGTGCATTTTTCGACCTCTTTGTCGGCCATCCTGGTTGCATGAGCGGGAATTGTCTCTCCAAAAAGCACTACATCCGGTCTTATTACGCCCTTGCATTCACACAAAGGAGGTAGATTCTCCAGCGTTATTTCTTCGCGTGTAAATTTTTTTTTGCATTTTGTGCATGTAAGTGTCTCGGCATTACCATGAAATTCTATTACATTTCTGCTTCCCGCACGCTGATGCATATTGTCGATGTTTTGCGTTATTATAGCCTTTAAAATTCCTGCAGCCTCTAATTTTGCAAGCGCGTAATGAGCACGGTTCGGTTTTGCCTGGTTCAAGACCTCCTCAACCTCTAAAAGCATTTTCCATACCTTGGCCGGTTCGCGTTTAAAGGCATCAATATGAGCGTATTCAAATGGATCAAAACGGCTCCATAATCCGCCAGGGCTCCTGAAATCAGGAATCCCGCTTTCAACAGAGATCCCTGCGCCGGTCATTGCAATAACATATTTTGACTTGATCAGCTGTTTTGCAATTTGTTTTAAATCATCCGGCATTTGCTATCTCCATTTGGTGAGACTTTAAACAGGATCGAGTATTTAAAAATAGTCACATAATGCGTTTATTGTGTTTATGTTATTTAGCACACTTCCTTTAAAAAAATAAGGAAATTACAAATAAATTGATGCTATCACCTTAATAATTATAATGTCAAGATATGCATAAGGTTATACTTGTGTATCTTTCCCTACCACTACCTTTACATGTCCAGGCACATCAAAATATCTTCGGGCTGTTTCAAGCACATCATCATCGGATACCAATTTAATATTATTTAGAAATGTCTTGCTGAAATCATAGCCAAGTCCATATAATTCATTTATAGCCATCTGCATGGACTGGGAACTGTTAGTCTCAAGGCTCATCTCGTAATTTCCTGTAAAATATTCCTTTGCCCGTTCCAGTTCTTTTTGTGATAATCCGTTTTTTATCATATTTTTTATCTCACGATACAGGAAATCCGTTGAAATATTTGTCTTGTCCGGGGCACACGCAATATAAAAAAGAAAGGAACCTGTGCCAACGCCGGCCATTGGAAATGCATTGACTGTGTAGGCAAGGCCATGTTTATTCCTTAAAGGGAAAAGTCTCCCTCCCTGCCCGTTGAAAGCTGATGATAAAATATTTATTGCATGACGGTCAGGGTTATCGAGCGGTGCGCTGTGATAACCAATTGCAATATGTGATTGTGTAATATCCCGTTGTTTATATATTTTAATATTTTTTTCAAGCCTTGTTGACGTTGGGGAGGAGGAAGTATTGAACCTGCCACCTGTAAAACCTGAAAAAAGCCTGTCAAGTCCTTCGATTATTTCTTCATGAATGATATCACCTGTAACGGCTATTACAAGGTTTTCAGGATGTGCAATTTTTTCATAATAAGCGATTACATCCTCTTGTGTAAAAATGCCAACTGTTTCTTCAGCGCCTAGCTGGTTAAATGCATATGGGTGCCCGTTAAAGAGATGTTTGTATAATAACTGGATTGTATAGGGTCCTAAATGTTCCTTTTGATATTTTATATCAGACAGAAAAAAGGGTCTGAGTTTATTGACCTCCTTTTTAGTAAATGCAGGTTTTAGAAGAATATCAGCGGTAATATGCAGTGCTTTGCACCAGTCATCCGAGAGGAACTCACCATTAACACCTATGGTATTTCTGCCGGAAAAACTTGAAAATTCAGCTGAAATTGATGAAATATCTCTTAAAAAGGCGATAGCATTTTTTCTTTTTGTTCCCTTTGTCATGAGTTGAGCTGTAAAGCTTGAAATGCCCTGTTTCCCCTGTTGTTCTTCTAATTGTCCGCCTTTAAATAAGGCGCAGATGGAAAAAAGCGGAACCCTCCTGTTTATTTTTGTCAGTATTGTCATACCGTTTTTCAGTACGGTTTTTTGTGTTATAGCCTTGTTTTTATGTAGAACAGGAACTTTTATTGGTGAGGGGTTTTTCCATAAATCAACAAACTCTTCTGATGTAACCGGTTTATCATATTCTTTTGGCATAATTAAAGATATTGATATATGTTCCGGCGTCAGGTATTTGTGGGCTGCTTTTTGAATATCCTCAATATTAAGTTTTTCAAGCCTTTTTAGATATGATTTTTCAAAATTAACATCCTGTAATTCCAGGAGAAAAAAACCAAGGCGGCCTGCCTGGTCATCAATCATCTTCCTGCCCCTTAACATGCCTGCCCTGAGATTATGTTTTGCTGTTTCGAGTTCCTTTTTTGATACGGGCTGATGCCTTAAATTTTCTATCTCATGACGCAGGATGGGTATTAATCCCCTTATATTTTTTTCTGATATGAAAATTTTTAAAATAATCAGCCCCGGATCCCTTGGGGTAAAAATTTGAGTGTCAGCCCTTTGTAACAGTCCTTTTTTCTCTTTAAGTCTTATTTGCAGCCTTGAAGAATCATCTGCTGACAGAATAAAGGAGAGACAATCCAGTGCTGCCACGTCAAGATCGCCTGATTTGATTGCGGGAAAACCTATGGCGAGCATAGATTGTCTGGAATTAAAATCAAGGATTTTGACCCTTGGGGATAATGTCAGGGGCACTTTTTGCGCTGGCCTGATGGAGGCGGATTTTTTATGCCATCTGCCGAATAATTCAGTAATAGTTTTTTGGGCCTGTTCAGGATTAAAATTTCCCGCAATGGAGATAACGGTATTTAAAGGATTATGCCATTTATCCATATAGGCCAGTATATCTTCCCGCTTAAATGAACGGACATTTTCTTTTGAACCAAGGATAGGTCTGCCATAAGGATGATTTTTAAAGGCTGTTTGAAAGAGAGATTGCATAAGGCGTGTTTCAGGCATATCCATGCCGCGCATTATTTCTTCAATAACAACCATTTTTTCTTTTTCAAGATCAATATGGTCGAAAATCGCATTCTGAACTGCGTCAGCCAGTATCTCCATGGCTTTGACAAAGTGACGTCCTGAAATATTTATGTAATAAACAGTATGGTCAAAGGATGTAAAGGCATTAATCTCACCACCAAGAGATTCAACTGCTCCGGCAATCTCAGAATTTTTTCGGGTATGAGTGCCTTTAAAGATCATATGTTCGATAAGATGAGAAAGCCCCGATTCCCTGTCGGTTTCATTGGCGCTCCCATATCCGAGCCAAACCTGCATTGAAACAATCGTGGTTAAATGATCTGCAAGCATTACAACGCGAAGGCCATTATCAAGAGTAAGTAAATCAATCATATGAATATCTTTCTGAATCAAGTATTATATAATACAGATTATTTAATTTTTTCCAGTTCCTTGGTATCAATAGTAAAACTTTGCTCCATAGTTGGAAACCGGCCAGTTTCCACATCATTTTTATATGCCTTTACAGCCTGCAGGATAATATCACTGACCTTTGCGTATTGTTTTACAAATTTTGGCACAAACCTGTCAAACAGGCCGATCAGGTCGTGCATTACAAGTACCTGCCCGTCACAGGCAGATCCTGCGCCAATGCCGATCGTAGGTATTAAAACGGCCTCTGTAATCATTGTGGCAATCGGGGCTGGTATAGCCTCAAGCACAATACTGAAGCATCCTGCCTGTTCTAATAATTTTGCATCTTCAATCAATGTTTTAGCTGCCCCGGCATTTTTCCCCTGTACCTTGAATCCGCCAAACTGGGCTGCACTTTGTGGTGTAAGACCTATATGACCCTGAACAGGTATACCAGACTCCACCATTGCCTTAATCTGTGGGCATACGCGCGCTCCACCCTCTAACTTAACTGCCTGCGCCCTGCCTTCTTTTAAAAATCTGCCGGCATTAATTACAGCCTGTTCAATACTTGCCTGGTAAGACATAAAAGGCATATCACCGATTACGAGCCCGCGTGATGTCCCGCGTTTTACAGCACGTGTGTGGTGAATCATCTCATCCATTCCAACCGAAAGCGTATCCTCCATACCCAGTACTACCATTGCAAGCGAGTCTCCGACAAGGAGCATGTCAATCCCGCCTTTGTCAGCGAGCAGGGCTGTGGGATAATCATAGGCTGTCAGCATTGTCAGTTTCCTCTTTCCCTTGGCTGCCATAATATCCGGAACTGTTATTTTTTCACCGCTCACTATGTATCCTCCTTGTAAAAAAAATAACGATTTTTACGAATTTGTTAAAAATAATGGTATGTAGAAAGGCAAGCTATACTGTTTTCGATATTTAAGCAATGAGTAACTTGTATTGAAAAACTGAGTTATCACTGAGGTTGCAATATATTGCATCACATCATATTTTTTAAAGACATATTTTTTATATTAAATATTTAACATATTGATATTATTTAAAACAAACGTTTTATAACCAAAATCATTATACCATAAAAAGGTGGGCAGTGTTGGATAAATTCTAGATTAATATTTTTTA
>DAOWOC010000310.1 GCA_030642225.1 Deltaproteobacteria bacterium | reverse complement strand
ATTGCGATACATGCTATAAAAAGTTTTACATAATCAAGCTCTATCTTTAAAAAACCCATGACTCCAAGCGTCAGCACAATAGGGAAAAGATTTGGAATCATGAGGAAAAGTCCTTGTTTAAAAGAACGGAAAAGAATTATCAGCATAAGTGTAATTATTACAAAGGCGACAAGAAAACCTTTGATCTGAGATTCATTGATATATCTTAATGTCATGCTTCCCAAAAAAGAAATCCCGGTCATCCTGACACTTGCCAAACCCTCCATCCTCTGTTTTGAATATTGCGTTATCTCATCGCAGAACTCCTTCCACAAAGATGTCTTAACGGTCTTAGCCTTTATATTCAGGTTGGCTTTTTCATAACTGAAATTAACGTAACTCAAAAGCTCCTCTCCGCCTGAATCCTCATACAGCAAAAGCAGTTGGGCAACCTCGGATGAAGTATTGGGGATCGTGTAAAAATCCTGATCTTCATTATGGATTGACCTGTTTATATCCTTTATAAAATCAACGACCGAAACAGTACTCATGACAATATCAAATTTCATGGCATATTCATGTATATCTGCAAGCGCTTCAAGAAACTCAGGCGATTTAATCCCGCCTTGTTTTTGAGTATCAAAAACAATATTAAATGAACCTGAGCCGCCCATTGTCTTATCCACATAATGATAATCCTGTTTTACCTTTGCCCTGTCGCCGAATTCATCAAGCCAGCAGGCATCGACCTTTATCTTTGTCATGCCCCAGAATGCAATCAGGATAATACCCGCAGTCAATAATAAAATAAGGGATGTATGATTATCATTAAACCTCCCTATTGACCGATGAAACCTGTCAATAAGACCAGATGTATCCGGTAGAAGGATTGGGACTTTATTTTTTTTAAAGCGGGACATAGATAAGATGCCAGGCAATAAAAAAAGGGTCAGTACAAAAGTAAAAGTAATCCCGATAGCTGCTATAAATGCAAACTCCTTTATAGCACGAAGCTCTGAGACCATCATGGAACCTATACCTATAGCGGTAGTCAATGCTGTTATAAAACAAGGAAAGCCTACAATTTTATATGTTTCTATTATTGCATTTTTCTTATCATTAACAACGCCCAAAAGAAACTGAAATTCCGACACAATATGGATAGAAGCGCCTATGCCAACGACAAGTAATAATGCCGGCAGTATGGAAAGCATCATTGTATATTTAATATCAAAAACCGGCATTATTCCAATGACCCATAACAAGGCAATATTTACGGTTAAAACAGGGCCTATAATCCCAACCGGGGTTTTAAAAAGGAGCCAAAGGATAAGAAGCATTGCGAGAAGACTTATTAAAATATTTCTCAATGCCTCAGTCTGACAAGTCTCATTATAAGATGCATTTAAAATGGGATTCCCAACACAAACAAGATTAAGGGGCAAAAATTTATCATTCTGAATAATTGTTTGAACAATTTCATCTATATTACCATCACTGTTCAGTTCATTTTCTATCTTGTTGAGCTCAATAAGGATAGCGCCCTTTGAACCATCTCTATTCACAAGGGTATTTAAAAAAAGCTCTTTTCCAAGAATCTTTTTTCTGAAAGGTTCAATGGCTTCGGGGGAACCATCCCATCCATCAAGAAGCGGCTCAATATAAAGCTCATCATTCCTGCCTTCTACAAATTCAACATTTGCAATGGTAGTAATTTTTTTAAGATAAACAGGATTGCCATCCCCCCTGCTTTTGTTTAAGCCGGCGGAGAGTTCAGATACCAATAAATTTACAAGCCTGATTATGTCTGGTGAAAAAGGGTTATCATAAATAATATAGATAAATTTATCATAGCCGAATTCCTCGGTAAAACTATTATAATATATAAAATTTTCATCATCGTCTAAAAAATAGGCCTCAACAGAATTATCCACCTTGATATTTTTAGATGAATTAAATGCAAACGCAGAGATTATTATGATAATACCAAGGGATAACCAGCGGTATTTTAAGGCATTTTTCGAGATAATCATGAAAATATTATTCATATTATCTATATATGTTTTTTTCATAGTGATATTAATTCCAAATGAGGAATTTCAATTAAGCCATACAGGATGTAAAAAATTAAAATTCAGCGATTTTTAAGCGCTATTTAGATCTATTTGAAAAATTGTTTAATTTATGCAGACAGAGGCTCAAAACAGCGTATAAAATCCGAGAAGATATCACATTGATATGGCAATTAACGATTTTCATGAAACTATTAGCCATTATAAATATCATAAATAGAAAAAAAATGAAACCCGCTTTACAT
>DAOWOC010000122.1 GCA_030642225.1 Deltaproteobacteria bacterium | reverse complement strand
GACTGATCTTATAATGGAATATGATTTTAGTCCTCTTGAAATCTCTATTGATGAAGCAAGAAAAAATGGGAGCATAACCCTGTCAATTAAAAATTAATAATAAAAGCATCTCTATCTGGAACAATAAAATGATAATCAATGTACCAAATCTGATAACTATTTTACGGATCCTTTTGGTGCCACCATTTATAATCATGCTCATTAACGGGAAATATGAACAGGGTTTAATTATTTTTATTATTGCCGCCCTATCTGATGCTCTGGACGGCATAATCGCAAGATTATTCAATCAAAAGACCGAACTTGGCGCCCAGCTTGATCCCCTGGCTGACAAAATACTTCTTGTCTCCTCATATATTATTCTTGGTTATAAAATGTTTATTCCTGTGTGGCTTGTGGTAATTGTTGTAAGCAGGGATTGTTTAATTTTATTGGGTATAGGCATAGTCTCTTTAACCGGTTTTAATGTAAAAATTAAACCATCTGCCACAAGTAAATTGACAACTTTTTTACAACTTTTTACAGCGGGTATGATTCTTTTAACCTCCATTGTACAGATATCCGATTTTGTGCTTGTCAATTTATTTTATATTACAGGCGCATTTACAATTGGTTCCGGACTGTTATATATTTATGAAGGCATGATTTTATTAAATTCACCAAAGTGAACTTCCTACTATTTATCGAGTTTACGATATTCATCAAGATAACCTGTGATTTCATTCAAAAGTTCCTTTGGATATAATTTGCCTTTACCCTCTCCAGCCAATTCATTCCAGAGCGGCATGGCTTTTTTTCTTATAATCTCGGTTTCTTCATCTAACATCACGACCTCTTTAACACCATACTGTATCATGGCATTATAACATTTATCATTACTCTCTCTGATCTTCTGACTAAAAATATGTTCCAATTTAGCAACTTCAGCAATCAGATCTTTTTTATAAACAGCAGATAACTGGTTCCACGCCTTTAAGGTTACAATAATATAAACCGGTGAATATCTTAAGTTAATTGGATTAACATATTTTAAAACAGTATAAAGCTGGCTTCCAACCACCCAGATCGCAGGCGCTATAAATGAATCGCAAACACCTGCCCTCATTGAGGCAGTAATCTCCGGCACATTTACAGGTATGGGACTGGCACCTATGGTTTTCAATAAGGCTGCCTCCATCGGGCCATACCATGTTATAAATCTGCTCTTTGAAAAATCACCAAGCGTGTTAAATTTAAATTTTACTGAATAAACCTTTGTAAAATCCTCATCAGTTAAAACAAGCATTTTAAAACCCTTTTTTATAAAAAGTTTATCCAATGAAGGTCTTAGCCTTGAGAGTACATAATCTACCTCATTATAGTCTTTAAATAAAAAAGGAAGGCCGATAATAGATGCCTCCGGACAAATCATGGCTCCACCGCACCCTGTAACACCTGTGGCCTGAATCTGGTCAATTCGCATCTTTGCAATATAATCTTCCTCATCACCCATAATCCCGCCCCAGTATATATCAAAATAAAGCTCACCATTGGTTACTTTTGAAATAGCCGGGACAAGCATCTCCTTAACATGCACTGCCCAACCGACTCCATCAGGGGCCAAGGTGGCAGCTTTCCATATATATTTTGCATTTTTTTTCGCCTCGCTGGAACCGGCCATAGAATCAGAGGTGACAGACAAACAAAAAAATGCAATAAAAAGGATAAACATAAAAATAGATACTGAATTTAATCTGTAGAATCTCATTTTCCTTTAGCTCCTTATTTAAATTATTTTAAAATTTTATTTATTTTAAATAAACAAAAAACAAAATAACAATTATGCTGAAATATTACCGTGATGCAGCAACAGCATTATATTCATCCAAATATCTCAGAACTTCGGTTAAAAACGTTTTTGGATATTGTTTCCCTGCCATTTCCTGCCATGATGGCAGGCTTTTCCTCCTGACAGTTAATTTAATCTCTTTTAATCCATATTTCAATATTGCATTCAGACACTTGTCATTGCTTTCACGTATTTGACGGCTAAATTCAGGTTCCATTTTACGTATTTCCAAAAGTTTTTTTTGCAAATTTACAGGATTAACATATTTTAAAACAGTATAGAGCTGGGTCCCAACCACCCAGATCGCAGGCGCTATAACTGAATCACAAAATGAATTTGCGATATACTTATGAATATTTCCAAACAATTCGATTTTCAGTAAAAATGATTTACTACTTGGATATCATAAGCAATTAAAATTATTTTTTATGAACTGATTAGTCATAAACATGAAGAAACAAAATTGAAAATAAATAATGAAATTTATTTAAAAAAAAATATAATAAATTTTTAGTAATATATATTTTAACATATTATTTACTTGAATACAAACAAATTAATAACAATTATTTTTTGTATATTGTTGGGTCATCAATCCCTGCTGATAAAAAACCTTTTTTTCGAAAAAGACAACTGTCGCATTGTCCGCATGCCATTCCAGCCGCATCAGGGTCATAACAGGAATGTGTTAAACTGTAATCAATACCAAGCTGAACCCCTTTTTTAATAATTTGAGCTTTTGTCATATTGATAAGCGGGGTATTTATCTTAAACTTGATGGCCCCTTTCACCCCTGCCCTGGTCGCAAGGTCGGCCATTTTTTCAAAGGCATCAATGTATTCAGGCCGACAGTCCGGATAACCTGAGTAATCTATCGCATTGATACCTATAAAAATATTATTGGTACCAAGTTTTTCCGCCCATGCAAGGGCAAAAGATAAAAAAATGGTATTTCTCGCAGGCACATAGGTTACAGGAATGGTGTCAGGGATTTCATCTATCTGTCTATGTTTTGGGACATTGATAGAATCAGTAAGGGCTGAGCCACCTATTATTCCCAAATCCATATTTATTACAATGTGTTCTTCAGGGTTCATTACTGCTGCTATTTTTTTCGCAGCCTTAAGCTCAAATTTATGCCTTTGGCCATAATCAAAACTCATGGCATAAACCTGAAAATTTTGTGCCATTGCAATGGCCATACATGTTGTGGAATCAATCCCTCCGGATAATAAAACAACTGCCTTCATCCTGTCTGACAAGGTCATACCCCCCTTCTATGCTCACCCCATATTATTTTATGCAACTGGGGGTGGAGTCTTACCTGCAAATGATCATCAAGTATCCATCGGGCCAAGGTATTAAATTTAAGATGTTGTAAGACCGGTGAAAAATGAAGAGGGGTTTTATTATTATCAAGATTAAATAGCTGAATAATTTTTTTTGCATATTTATAATCATCAATATCTGAAATAACAAATTTAACCTCATCACCCTTGTTAAGACGGGCAAAATTATCCCAATCATGCTGTTTTTCAAAACCGCTTGACGGACACTTGACATCCATTATTCTTATACAGTTATTATCAACCATGTTTATATTCTGAGTACCATTGGTCTCAAGCAGCACCTTATAACCATTTTTTAAAAGTATATGGATAAGCGCAGGCGTGTCCTTTTGTAAAAGAGGTTCCCCGCCTGTAATCTCAAATAGATGACAATTATACTGCTTTATAATTGAAATTATTGTTTTAATCTCCATCTCCTGACCGGTTTCATAGGCATAATTCGTATCACAATAAATACATCTTAGATTACAGCCTGTAAGCCTTATGAATACACAAGGCAGACCGCTGTAAGTTGATTCTCCCTGTATTGAATAAAATATTTCATTAACCTTGAGCAACAATGTGCGGTTTTAGTCCTTTTTATTAAAAAGTCTTTTATAAAATTCGGGTAAACCGTTTGCAGGAAAAGACTCGCAAATGTGTTTTGATTTATCATAAGTAAGCGGTAATGAACCGTCCGACTCTTCGGCCAATGCATTGTGTATGCTTCTGCACATGCAGGAAGGTCTTGGCTCATGGAAATAATCGGACATGCGTTCCCAAATAATCCGGATATCTTCCTCAAATACATTTCCAAAGGAAAGCGGCACAAAATCACATGGTGTTACATGGCCTGACGGAGTGATATAGAGCCGGTTATAACCCGCACCGCACCCCATCATCTCCGGCCCCTCAACCCAGGAAAGAGAGATCACTCTTGGTAAATTTTTAGAATTATTAGCCTCACGATGAAAATCCCAAATCTTTTGCCTTGTATCCTGATCAAGCATTACATCGCCCTGCCCTGTCAGCCTGCCGCTTGGAGAAGGCTCAAAAATTATAAGCTCATCAACTAAAAACGTTTTAAGCCAGGCTGCAAACTCCATTAATTCACCTGAGTCCACTCGTTCAGCGGTTGCAACCGTGGAGACAGCTGTAATAAAATTATGTTTTTTTGACATTTTAATGGCTGTCATCGCCCTTGAAAATGCCTCTGAATGTTTTCTCAAACTATTGTGAATTTTCTTGTCCTTATGATCAAGACTTATACATATAGTATCTAAGCCCGCCTTTTTAAATGACCTCGCAAGGTCATCATAAAGCCCTGTTCCCGTAGTGTACAAAATGGTTGATGCCCACCCTTGTGTTGCCTCAACAAGCTTGACAACACCATTATGTAAAAGGGGCTCTCCACCGCTGAAACCGATCTGATAACATCCAAGCTGTTTCAACTGGGCAAGGACATCCTCCCATGCCTCTGTTGATGTCTCTCTGCTTTCCATGCCATGAGTGGAACAATGCCAGCAATTATACTGGCACTTGCTTGTAATGGCTATATTCACCATTTCAGGTGTACGAAGTCCCCTCGCTGATTTCATTAAGGCTGCATGATGCCTGCCCATTGCCCTGCTCGGAAATGGAGGGAAAAATGAACAAAGATAGGTTGGAAAACCCAATTTTGTAATTTTTTCACTCTTCATGCAATCTTTT
>DAOWOC010000168.1 GCA_030642225.1 Deltaproteobacteria bacterium | reverse complement strand
TTCGGCTCTTTATTGTGTATTTGATATCTTTAAGCTTAAAAGTAATTTGAAATCAAGAAATATGGAATTGAATCGCGTGCGTAAAGAATTGAAAATATTAAGGGATAAAACTCCCATTGGCCTGGAAAAGAGCTATGTTGAAAATAAAGATTCTTTTGGAGTAACTATAGCTCCTCAAGGCGGATAAAATTTTATATGATGTATGAAAAATAAAGACGCTAATTAATAGTTCCTGATTGAGTTTCAGTAACCCTGACCGGACTCTCGTATTTTTGGGAGTCCGTTTTTTTGATATGTTTGTGAAATTATATGTCTACCCCAATGTTAAATCAATTTAAGGAGATTAAAAATCAGTATAAAGATGCCCTCCTTTTATACAGGATGGGGGATTTTTATGAGCTGTTTTTTGATGATGCTGTTACTGCCGCATCTATCCTTAATATTACATTAACCTCAAGAAACAAGGTTGATGGTAAACCGATCCCAATGTGCGGTTTTCCGTTTCATGCATTAAGAAACTATATGCCGCGTCTTGTAAAAGCAGGGCATAAGGTGGCTGTATGTGAACAGATAGGTGATCCCAAAAAAGCAAAAGGAATAGTTAAAAGGGATGTTGTCCAGATAGTTACTCCAGGCCTTATATCCCTGATAGAACAGGGCAGGGAAAAAGAGAATAATTTTCTTATGTTCCTGTCACAGTTTGATGACAGGTTTGCAATGTCCTATATTGATATTGCAACAGGTATCTTTAGGTGTACTGATGGTAATGCGGATGAAATACGCAATGAAGCAGAACGTGTGATGCCTAATGAGATTCTGATCCCTTTGTCTCAGTCAGATACAATAAAAAAGTCTATACTAAAAGACATGCCTTTTATTTTTATCCAAGAGGTTGATGATCTTTTTCTTGAACATGAAATAACCCTTCACATATTGTTGACACAGTTTAAGTGCCTGACCCTTTCAGGTTATGGCTTAAAAGATAAGAGCCCTGCAGCATGTTCTGCAGGAGGGCTTTTAAAATATATCCTTAATACCCAGAAAAGGGACCTGTCTCATATAACAAGCCTTGGATATTATGTTATTTCTGATTATATGGTGCTTGATGAGGCAACAATAAAAAATCTTGAATTATTTTCATCTATTCAGACAAATGAAAAAAAGGGTTCTCTCCTTGATATACTTGATCATACTGTAACTGCTGCCGGAGCAAGGTTAATACGACAATGGATGAAATATCCATTGATAGATTTAGAAGAGATACTTTGGCGTCAAAATGCAGTCACTGAACTTAAAGAAGATCAATCTTTACTTGAAGATTTGAGAAATCTCCTTAAAAGGGTTAATGATCTTGAGCGTCTGAATGGCAGAATTGCTATGTCCAGCGCAACCCCGAGGGATTTAAATGCGCTTGCAGAATCAATAGTATCTCTTCCGGGGATTAAAGCTTTGATAAAAAAGGGCATGGCTGTAGCCTTTAAAGAACTTTCCATGGACTTTGATCTCCTTGAAGACATTGGGAATAGTATCATGGCCGCAATAGTTGATGATCCACCAGCCCATACCAGGGACGGTGGGTTTATCAGGCAGGGGTATGATAGTGAACTTGATAAGGTTATTGATGCAAGCAGGACAAGCAAGGACTGGATAGCGAGGCTTGAAGAAAAAGAGCGTCAAAAAACCGGCATTAATACCCTTAAGGTTGGATATAACAGGGTCTTTGGTTATTATCTTGAGGTCTCTAAGGGACAAATCTCAAAGGTACCTGATGACTATATCCGAAAACAGACACTCGTCAATGCAGAGCGGTATATTACACCGTCGCTTAAAGAACAGGAAGTCCTTGTCCTTGGCGCTGATGAAAAGAAAAAAGAGCTTGAATTACAACTTTATCATGGTCTTTTAGAAGAACTGGTTTTAACCGGCGAGAGAATAAAGGATGCTGCAAGGCGTCTTGCCATACTTGATGTTTTTGCTTCCCTGGCTTATGTGTCGGCAGCATTTGATTATCACTGCCCGGTTATGAGTCTTGAAGATGGGATCAAGTTAAAGGAATGCCGTCATCCTGTTATAGAAAGAACCCTTGCAGGAGAGTCGTTTGTGCCAAATGACATTTTTTTAAATAATTCAGAACGTGTTCTTTTGATAACAGGTCCGAATATGGCCGGAAAATCTACTGTATTGAGGCAGACAGCCATTGCTGTGCTGATGGCTCAGATTGGCTCACATGTTGCTGCAAGTGTTTGTGAAATGGGGGTAATTGACCGAATTTTTACCCGTGTAGGGGCAATGGATGATATAAGCCGCGGCCGCAGTACATTTATGGTAGAAATGATAGAGACCGCATCAATACTTAATAATGCTACAACTGACAGCCTTGTGGTTATTGACGAGGTTGGCAGGGGAACCAGCACATTTGACGGTCTCAGTATTGCGTGGGCTGTTGCAGAGGCATTACATAATTTTAATGAAACAGGCATTAAAACCCTTTTTGCCACGCATTATCATGAACTTACAGATTTGGCGGAAAGCAAACCAATGGTTAAAAATTATCATGTTGCTGTAAAGGAATATATGGATAAAATACTTTTTTTAAGAGAGCTTGTCCCCGGCCCAATGAGGCGCAGTTATGGTATAGAGGTTGCCAGACTTGCGGGGCTGCCTTCAAAGGTGGTTGAAAGGGCCAAAGAAGTTCTTTGCCAGCTTGAACAAAATGATATAAAATGCCATATTTTATGTGATGATATGGATGAGAAGGATATTTCTTCTCAGCTTTCTATATTCTCAACACCTGAGGACAGGATAATCAGTATGTTGAAGGGTATGGACCCGAATAAATTGAAACAGGCACAATCCATGAGAATCTTAAAAGATTTTTGTTTTTCATTAAAAGGATGATATTGATGAGGCGGATGATTCGTCATAACTATATTTTTTATAATATTTTTGCGATATCCATGGCTTTGTTTTTTGTCTCCTTGTGTTTATACAGCCATGCTGATGCGGCTGATATTGTTGCTAAAAGATATTATAAGGCCAAAGGTTACTGGGAGAATTTACAGAAATCCCCAAAAAAGATGAGATACCGTGACAAATGGATGAGGGTTATAACGTCTTTTGACAGGGTGTGGAAACATAACCCAAGGCATTATCTTGCTGACAATGCTCTTTTTATGAGTGCGGTTCTTTATAAAAAGATGTTCGGTATATCAAACAAAAGCAGTGATATTGACCAGGCACTTAAACGATTTACCCGTGTTAAAGAACGTTATCCCAAGAGCGTTATGGCTGATGATGCCCAGTATGAAATAGCAAAGATTTATGAATTTAAAAAAAAAGATTTTAAAAAGGCATACATTGAATATGCCAAGATATCTATCAGATACCCTGATGGGGACATGGTTCCCTTGGTAGGTAGACGTTTATCAGCGCTGGAAAGATCAGAAAAATTTGGGGTTAATATTAAAGATAAACGTGCTGTTTTAAAAAATATTCGTTACTGGTCAGCTGAAGGATATACACGTGTTGTTATTGATTTTGGCTCTACAGTGTCATATAAACATCACCTTTTACGTCAGGATGTAGAGATTGGAAAGCCGGAGCGTTTATTTATTGATATTAATAACAGCCGGTCGGATAGATTTTTAACAGATCCAATTTTGGTTCGTGATGGTATCTTGAAAAAAATCAGGGTCGGCCAGAATACCCATGATATTGTGCGGGTTGTCCTTGATATTGAACATATTGGCGGATATAAGGTTTTTTCCCTGCCTGATCCGTTCAGAATCGTGATTGATGTTAATAAGGAGAAGGCCCTGTCAAAAAAGACGGGCAAATATGTTACGCCTAAAAATCATCAAACAGATAAATACAGACTCGCGAGTCAGTTAGGTCTTGATATAAGAAGGATTGTTATAGATCCGGGGCATGGCGGCGAGGCTCCAGGCGCAATCGGCGCAAACGCGATAAGGGAGAGAGATATAGTGCCGTCGATGGCAAAGCGATGAAAGAAAAGACTGGCCGATGAACCTGGACCGGAGGCCTTTATGTCAAGTGCAAGACAGATT
>DAOWOC010000348.1 GCA_030642225.1 Deltaproteobacteria bacterium | reverse complement strand
GTAAAAAATAAAGAATCAGTAATTCTGTCCCAACTTACATAACTGTTCCATTTTAACAAAGGTGAACGCCGTATTCCGCCTCCCCCAAGTACAGACTGCAGGATATTCCGAAATCCTGTAATCCCAAACCATATAAATGCCCCGCAATATGCCAATACCCACCAATCCTTGGTAAGAGCAAAGGTCAAAAAGGCAGGAATAAAGCCGAAAAAAATCTTTAGGGTATTTTTAAGGCCGCTGTTTAAGTATTTCAGGGGGATGGTTTGTTTATCTTTTCGGGGTGTTTCAAGCGTAAGTCCATTATCGTATTTATCCTGTATCCCACCTAATTTTATAATATTTCCCTGATGGCCGGTACTGATAAAGTAATCCTGTACAATCCAGTCTTTGACCCTGGTATAACCGAATAAATGTCCCCCGATTAGACGCTGAGAAATCTTGTAAAAAAAATTGGTAACATGGCTGAACCTGATTTTGGGAGTAAAGGTAATGCGTTTATTGATTATTGCCGTAAGATTTATACTCTCATGGATCCCTTTGGGAGAATATCTGAATCCCTTTCTTGCACTTGCAGGCAGCGTTTCCCTGATGACAAAACCCATACCATGAAGATGTCGTGAACGTCCGGTTGAATCACTTCCAATTCGTGTATGCAGGCCGAAAGCCTTGTAGAAATTTTGCAGCCGTTCAATATCAAAGAGTATTTCAACTATTTTAACCTTTTTTTTTGCAATACGTTTATCAGGCCGGTCAGCCAGGCTTGCGTCAATGTCTTGTACAATATTTCGTACAATACGTTTAAGTTCAATGACATTTTCACTATTAATAGCTATCTTAAGTTTATTGATCCCAATAAGATCAGGGGAAGGATTGTTTTCAATATAATCCTTGAGATTAAAGAGTTCAAGATGCGTGATCATCCCCTCACAATCATAGAGCAGTTCAAGTACATCTTCCACATAAAGATTGTTTATGTCCAATGATGCCTTGTATGTAGAATGAAAATGAGCAAGAATAGTCAATAATTCCTGAAGAGGAAGTTTGAGGAGAGATGGGATATCCTGTGTATCATGAGGGATAAAAGGATTGTGGACCTCAGAATTTTTGTCAGGATTAAGCCATTTTGATGTTATTATCTCAGAGTCAATATGGTTCATCTCATCTGCAAGCGCAGCGATATTTTCTTTTTCATCCCCTTGCGCAGATGCATATAAAGGCTTTAACTCTTTAATACGTTTATGCATAAGGGGCATAAGTTTATTATAGATAAATTTTGCAAGATGTAATATGGAAAGCTGGCCGGTCCCGACAAATTTCAGGAACTGCTCTTTATCAAGAGGATGTATGTGAATACCATAGTATTCATTGATTTTTGGCCTGTGACGTTTATTAAAGATATTCAGAACATCTAAAACATATTTTTGTTGATATGCGGAAACAGTTTTTCCCTCTTTCATAAACTCACTGACCGGCATTTTTGAAAAAAATTTAACAATATCCTGTTTATCCGTAATCCCTGCCGGTGTCCAGACGATCTTGACGTATTTGTTTTGAAAAAGAGCGGAAAATTCTATCCCGATCTGCACATTAATATCCATAATGGATGCAGCTTCAAGAAGCTCAGTCACTGTCCCTGATTCGACATAATTATAGTAAACCACAGTCAGGTCTCTGATGCCTTTGATCCATGCGTCTAAGATTAAATGTGTGGCTGATTTTCTTCCCTTTGTATTTACATCATGAACATGATGATCAAAGGCGATTTGATTCCACTCCTCCGGCATTTCAAGAAGATGATATTTACTGAGTTCCTTTTTGATTATCCTGGGTTTTCCTGATGCT
>DAOWOC010000173.1 GCA_030642225.1 Deltaproteobacteria bacterium | reverse complement strand
CCGGTAAAACCGTGGAGATAGTCTGGACCGCTTGATTAGGGTGTTATTTTGACGCTTGTTCCTGCTGTGAAAATCGGTGTTAAATGCCCTCATGTGGATACATACCATCAATATCCTTGCTATACTTTTCATAAATTTTATTCTTTTTAAGTTTGAGCGTTGGGGTAAGAAGAGAATCTTCAATAGTGAATTCAGGGACAATTTTAACCTTTTTTATTGTTTCAAAGGATGCAAGATTTTTATTCTTTTCAATAATCTCCGATTTAATAAGCTGAATAACTTTTTGCTCATTTATAATCCCTGAAATTGTCTTTGCAGATATATCGTTTTCAGCAGCATATTCCATAATATTTTCCTGATCCAGGGTAACAACAGCTGTTAAAAATTTACGTCTATCCCCAATCACAAAGACCTGGTTGATATATTTTGATGTTGCGATAACCCCTTCAATGGCAGCCGGAGAGATATTTTTACCTCCGGCTGTTATAATCAGATCCTTTTTTCTGCCGGTAATTTTCAAACAATTATCCTTGTCAATCTCCCCAAAATCCCCTGTACGAAGCCACCCATCGCTGGTAATGGTATTGGCTGTTTCATCCGGCATCTTGTAATATCCCTTCATAATATTTCTTCCGCGAAACATGACCTCGCCATCATCATCAATTTTCTGCTCAATCCCTGGGCCAGGTTGACCTACCCATCCAAAACGGTAATTATCAACACGGTTGATATTGCTAAATGATGTATTCTCAGTCATGCCAAGACCTTCAAGTATCAATATGTCGGCTGCATGAAAAAAAGCCGCTATGTCAGGATTTATCGGGGCAGCTCCGCTTATGCACCACCGCACCTGTCCGCCAAGGGCAGCCTGTATTTTTTTAAAGACAAGCTTTTCGGCAATTTTATATTTCAAGCTTATCATCAAAGGGATCGGCTTTTTAGCCAATTTATATTCGCTCACCATGTTTCCAACACCACATGCCCATTTAAAAATTTTAAGCGCAAGTCCGCCCTTGGCCTCAGCCTGGCTTAAAATCTTTGAATATACCTTTTCAAAAATACGGGGAACACTTGCAAACCATGTTGGACGCGACTTTTTAATATCATTTATAAGGGTACCCATACTGCGGTTAAAGACTGTGCATGTGCCTGATAAAAGAGCTGCATAAACACATGCCCTTGCAAATACATGGGCAAGAGGCAGGAAAAGAAACATTGAATCATCTTTTCTTATCTCTGCACACTCAAGGATAGATTGAGTTGTAAAGGTAATATTATCATGAGTAAGCATTGCGC
Organism: Deltaproteobacteria bacterium; assembly: GCA_030642225.1. Taxonomy (GTDB): domain Bacteria; phylum Desulfobacterota; class DAOWOC01; order DAOWOC01; family DAOWOC01; genus DAOWOC01. The sequence goes on along the minus strand of DAOWOC010000173.1, from coordinate 2,658 downwards.
CTTTTGGAACCCCTGTTGTGCCGGAAGTATAAACAATCCCGGCTATATCGTCTGATTCCGCACAATCAAGGCGTTCTTCTAATTCCTTGTCAGAAACCCTGGCTCCCATATCAATAAAATCTTTAAAATTAATCACCCAGTCATTATTGACTGCATCACCCTGGAAAAGGATCACTTTTTTAACGCGTGGGATTTCATTTCTGATTTCTATAAGTTTTTTAAGCTGTGTTTTATCTTCAGCAAATATTAAAACAGAGTCGGAATGATTTATTATATAACCGCAGTCCTTTGGTAAAGTTGACTGATATATCCCCACAGCGCAGCTTCCAATACTCATAATGGCATTATCAGCCACTACCCACTCATAACGTGAATAACTCAGAATATTGACCTTATCATCTTTTTTTATATCAAGTGCTATAAGACCCTTGGCAACCTTTTCTACATCCTCATAAAATTCTTTCCATGTAACACTCTTTATGCCGTCATCTTCTATAAACCATTCATAAGCCTTCTGAACAGGATATTTGTCAACCGGTACCTTTAGCAACTCATGATAATTTTTATAATCTTTTATTGCCACAATTCACCCCTTTTAATTTTTTTGAACTCATTAAAATATTACAATTATTTATTTTTTTATTATATTTATTATAACGTATCAAAAAAAGAAAAAATAAAAAATACCACTATATGTAAATATACAAACTGTATATTTACATCACACGTATTTTTAAGTATAATTTTAAAAAAATTTTATAATTCACATAAAGGAGGTGCGTTATGAAAGGGGCTCTTTTAATAATAGTATTGATAACCATGCTGATAGTTGGCGTTCTAATTATGCAAAACATAAATGAGCAAAAACTGGCGACTGAAACAGACGAAAAATCCGGGCTGGTAAGCCGTTCGCAAGAATTATCAGATGAAGCACAAAAAAAGGCTGATGATATGAACAAGCGTATGGAATCTATCTTCTAATTTTTTTTTAATTCGCATTATACTGATAAGACTAACAAATTATGTTTGAATACCAGAGATGGAACCGTTTCTTTGCCCAGATAGCAAACGGGATAGAAGAACTCGGGGTACAGGAACTCAAAGAACTTAAGGCGACAAATATTAAACCTGTTTACAGGGGGATTTATTTTGAGGCTGATAAATACACCTTGTATCGTATTAATTATATGGCAAGGATTATAACAAGGGTCATTGCGCCATTAATCTCCTTTCAGTGTCATTCTACAAAATATCTTTACAAGACCGCAAAAAATATAAACTGGGACAATATCCTGAATCTTAAACAAACCTTTGCCATTTCTGCGCATACGTCCAACAGCGCTATTACACATTCCAAATATGCATCACTTTGTCTCAAGGATGCCATTGTTGATTCTTTTCGGGAAAAATATAACACAAGGCCTTCTATTGATACGATTCAGCCGGATATCCGGTTAAATCTTCATATTAACGACAACAAGGCCACAATAAGCATTGATACATCAGGGGGCTCGCTTCATAGAAGAGGATACAGGATTAACAAGGTTGATGCCCCTATGCAGGAAAACGTAGCTGCTGCCGTGATACGGCTTTCTAAATGGGATGGTACAAGACCGTTTTATGATATTATGTGTGGTTCCGGAACGCTTATTTGTGAAGCATTAATGTCGTATAGCAGGATCCCTTCCGGTTTTTTAAGAAAAAATTTTGGTTTTCAGCGCTTGCCTGATTTTGACAATAATATATGGCAAAACGTTAAAAAAGAAGCTGATGCCAATATACGGGAGGTTCCCAAGGGCTTAATCAATGGGAGTGATATTTCCAAACAGGCTGTTAAGGCTGCAAAAGATAATCTTTCAGCCCTGCCATATGGTAAAAATATTACTTTACAGACTATTGATTTTAAGGAAATACCTTCCCTTGAAAACTCCATTATAGTATCAAATCCGCCATATGGTATCAGGACAGGCCAAAAAAAGGATATGGAAATTTTATACAAGGACCTGGGTGATTTTCTAAAACAAAGATGTAAAGGCAGTGAGGCATATATCTATTGCGGAAAAAGAGAACTTATATCAAAAATCGGTCTTAAAACATCCTTTAAATTTCCACTTGCAAACGGGCCGCTTGATGGAAGACTTATAAAACTTGAACTCTACTGAATCGTTCTAACATCTTTTTGCCCTGCCCCATGAATTCTTTCATGCCCCATTAAAATCAACACACTGGCGTTTTATAATATAGATGCACGGTCGTGTGTTGATATGGCTTTCGGGATATAATTACACAATGGTTCTTCCCCCATGTAATCCCCTGTGGCTTCATAAGCCCTGGCCCTGCAGCCTCCACATACCTTGCGATATTCACACACCCCGCATTTTCCTTTTAAGGCATCAAAATTACGCAAATTACAAAAGACTTCCGATGTTTCCCATATCCGGCTCAAGGGCTCTTTTTTAATATCGCCTGCCTCTATCTCAAGATAACCGCATGGCTGAACCTTTCCTTCATGAGATATAAAACAAAACCCTGTGCCGCCAAGACACCCGCGCGTAACAGCATCAAGCCCATGAGTCTTAAAAGAGACTTTCTCGCCTTTTGCATGAGCCTTTTGACGTAAGATACGATAATAATGAGGCGCACATGTTGCCTTTAACT
>DAOWOC010000250.1 GCA_030642225.1 Deltaproteobacteria bacterium | reverse complement strand
GTGAGTATCTGCCCCGCCCAGTTCCTCCTGAGATATCTCTTCGCCGAGAACAGCCTTGATTACATTCGGGCCGGTAATAAACATAAAGCTTGTCTTTTTTACCATCACAATAATGTCAGTCATGGCAGGCGAATAAACAGCGCCGCCGGCACATGGCCCCATGATGGCTGAAATCTGGGGTATTACTCCCGATGCCTTTGCATTCCTGTAAAATATAGCGCCATATCCGGATAATGCATCTACACCTTCCTGTATTCTCGCTCCGCCTGAATCATTGAACCCTACGATAGGTGCGCCTGACTTGAGTGAAAGGTCCATTACCTTGCATATTTTTTTTGCATGCATTTCTCCCAAAGTGCCTGCTCTTGCCGTAAAATCCTGGGCATAGGCAAAGACCGTTCTGCCGTTTACAAGACCATGGCCGGTTATTACCCCATCGGCCTCTATATTGACTTTTTCAAGATTAAAATTAGTGCATCTGTGCTTAACAAAGGCATCTAACTCGCGGAAAGTGCCAGGGTCAAAAAAGTGTTCAAGCCGTTGTCTTGCGGTCATCTTGCCGGCCTTAGTATGTTTTTCTACTGCCTTTTGTCCGCCCATCTGTTTAACTTGAGCTTCCAGTTCCTTGAATTTTTTTAATTTTTCTTCTACAACACCCATCAGGTTACTCCTTTTGACTTTAACTTTTTATTTTGATAAGTTTTAAAAAAATTTATTATATTTATATTGTTATATCTATATATTATAACTATATGTTATATCTATATATAGTTATGTGCTAGTGGCCTTAGAAATGAATAGTAATTTTATATTAAGAAGACATTAAGAAATAAAGCCTTATTTATAATACATCCTTGGGTTGCTCCTGTCATGTGAAATTTTTAATAAAATGGTATTTTAATGAAAGATGAGAAAGACGAAAAAGCAAAATTAATAGATTTTTTCTTTGAACTCGGTATGCTAAAACGAACTCCAAGGAGTGGTTTTAATTTTCTTGGAACAGGCAATGAAACAGTTGCAGAACACAGTTTCAGGACAGCATGGATAGGATATGCCCTTGCAAAATTTGATAATAAAGCAGATCCTCTTAAAACCATGTATCTTTGCCTTGCTCATGATCTTCCGGAGGCAAGAACAGGCGATGCAAACTATGTTAATAAACAATATGTAAAAATAGACGAAGACTCAGCAATATCGGATATTTGTGATAATGTTTTTTTTAAAGAGGAACTCTTTGGGATAATGAATGAGTTTATAGAAAGGAAAAGCATTGAATCTGTTCTGGCACATGATGCAGACCAACTTGATTTTATCCTTACATTAAAACATGAGTTTGACCATGGAAATACAAGTGCTCATGACTGGATTGAACATGTGGAAAAAAGGCTTGTATCAGATATTGCCAGGGAACTGGCAGTAAAGATAATGAAGGCTGATTCCTCAGACTGGTGGTATAAGGGCAACGGTCACTGGTGGTCATGATGTCCTGTGGTTTTTGAAGAGGGCACTTTAATATGCTTAAGAAGAAAGGAAACCATCATGAACAATTTAAAGCAATCAGCTCCTATTATTGGATCCATTGTCGCGCTTATAATTTCTTTTTATTCACTTTATATGGCTCATATGAGGCCAGCAAAAGTTGACCTCATTGCAGGAGAACATATCAACATTAATTATTTCGAAGAGCGTAATTTTGGCCTTACTTTGCCAGTGAATTTCTCTAATAGTGGTGCGTCGATAGCAACGATCAGACGAGTAGCTTTACTAATACAAGATCCTGGAAACAAGGAGGGTTATCTTTTAGAGCCTCTATTCTATCAGCGGATCGATGAAAGAGGTAATTTTCTCCATGACTCAATGCCTGTTCCTATTGCGGTACCAGCTCGGGATACTGTGACTAAACAGATTCTCTTTCGGTCGTCCTGGGAGCGTCCAAATGAATTTATTTTGACTAAAACGGGCACGTATAAGTTGACGCTCGTCGGGTGGATTGCTGGTTCGGTCGAGCCGGAACTCGGTGATTTTTTTTCAATCCAACTGACAGATGAGATGATCTCAACGCTGAACGAGCGACGCGAGCAAAAAGCAACTACTACGATTCGTCTTCGCCAATCAAAATGGCGGAAATGGAGTGCCCACCATCTGACGGAACTTGAAGTTGATGCGCTCTTCTAATGCAGGCGAATTCTGGGGACACAATATTTAATTATTGACAAGTGAGATTTGTATAAGCATATAGACATAAATAACTATAATAATTTTTCATAGGCCTTAAAATTAAACCTTATTGGGTGATGCAGTGTGCCTTTGTTGGACGAAGTCGCTACGCTGCAAGCAGCCGACTCCATAAATTAAAATATTGCAACCTCTAAATTTATAAGTGATAAAAGATCAACTGTAAAGTAATTCTTATTATCAACCTAAAAACCAGGAGGTTACAATGGACATCAGGCTACCAAAGAATCCACAATTCAACAAGTATTATACAAAACATTGTAAGTATTTAAAGCTCAAAGGTTTGCAGCCAAAGACCATTGACGCATAAGAAAAATAGTCGCTGTCCCTATTTTCTTTGATGAATTAAAAACAAAAATAGTATTAGAAATACTGCGGGAAGAGAACATATTACCCGCTCTACACTAATTTTTCAAGGGATAAGTGCCTCATTTACATTGACACATTGCGTACATCGGGCTTAAAATATTTGGCAAGATAACGATGTGAATAAACAAGGGTAAAACTATGATGGGATTCACTTGGTACATCTTAGGTGTCCTGACGGCAGGTTCCGGATACTTTCTCTATGAACACTCAAAAAAACATCGTCTGAACCGCCTTTCCTGGACCGGCCTCATCCTCGGCATATTTTCAATTTTGTTCAGTATCGCCTGGGCAGTGGGAGCCGTGCTCGAAGGGGTGCCGAGAGCAGCGAGCATGGGCTTGTTGCTGTTCGGTCTAGGGGGTATCGTTATCCTTACAGTGG
>DAOWOC010000362.1 GCA_030642225.1 Deltaproteobacteria bacterium | reverse complement strand
TGATAAAAAGGTCTCAAGTTTACTTATGCTCATCTTTTGAGGTGGTTTTACGTCCAGTCTGCAATCAAAATTTAATATTTCACAAGGATTATTTAATCCTGATACAGCCTGTTCAATCAGCGTGGACATTTGCCACCATCCGGAGGAATCAAGCCATGGGTCAAACATCTTTGCCTGCCCATCATCTTTGAAAAAAGGTGATGCTGATAATTCTTCTCCCTGATCCTGTATGGCCATTGAAAAATATATATTCCTGCCTGCTGCCATTATCTGTGTAAAAAGATGCTCTGCAAACTCCCACTGCATTTGCACACTCCCGCCCTGCACCTTTAAACGTTCTTTTGGGGATAACATTGGGAATTTCTTCACGGGCTGGGGAAGCATCTCAGCATTTAAACCAGTGACCCAGAGATGATCAAAAAAAAGCCCCCTTGCCTCAAGAGGCTCCATAACCTGAATGCCTGCGCTTTCATAACCAATACCTGCAACTTCAACAAACGAGGCCGCCTCTGTGAACCATGATAAAAAACCGTTTAGATCGACCCTGTCCCCTTGTATTTGACTTGCCAGGGTATCTTTAATGTCAAGTATATGGCGCCAGGCAGTCTGGTCAATCTCATCCGATAAAACCGGAAACCCTGCCTTATCAAAAACAGAGTCAAGTGCAAATGACCAATCTTTCATAGATACAACCAGAGATTTGAGGCCTGCAAATGCATCAAAAAACCCTTTAAAATTATAAATGCCTGCAAAATTATTATTGTTTTTCATGGCATCAAGGATTTGTCCCCAACCCTTATGAATATGATTAGAACGCAAAAAAGTATCAAACAAACCGCACTCAGCGCGTATGCTGCCAAATCTGCCATAATAAGTTGAAAAGAGCATGGAGATAAAAATCTGCCTTGGCTCCTCCTCCACCCAGAATCTCAAGGCAAGCATCATGGCCTTAAAAAGACCTGTTTCCCTCAAGGATGTGCCGTAAGTTATATTATATGATCCACTTCCATTATCCACCGGCCTGCCCACAAGTTCTCTTAAACCATTATCAATAAGCAGGGACTCTCTTTCCTTATCAAACAGAACGAGACCAAGCCTGTGCAGCGGACATTGCCCTGATTTTTCAAGCGTTTGCGTCAAAACAGATATTGCCTCTTCTTCCGGAGAATTGAATCTGGACCATGAATAAGCATTATTTTTTTCATTGGAATTAATGGACCAGGTAATCAGATCAGCATGCCTGGATAGCATATTAACAAATATCTTTTCTGAAGGTGCTATATCCTCAAGAAGCACAAGATGTACCTTTTTCGGTATAAAATGAGCAGGCAGGCATGATGCCAGCTTTAAAGGAAGCTCCTCGGGATGTATGGATAATGAATCATCAAGTCGCTTCATTACCTTTATAAATACATGCTGACGCCATTCAATGGCGGGTGAATCATCGTGGCATTCCCTCCATTCGACACAATGCCTTATAAGGAGACCGAGTGTCTCATCCATAAGCCTTGCCACAGGAAGATTGCGGCTATTGGGGAATGGAACAGGAAATTTTTTAAATGCATCAAGAAAAAAATACCACAATCTGTATTTATGCGCTATTTTTGGTAAATCAGGTGTATATTCCCCAATCTTTGAGATAAAGGCCTTGAGTGACATGGCCTGTAT
>DAOWOC010000038.1 GCA_030642225.1 Deltaproteobacteria bacterium | reverse complement strand
TACCAAACAATTCCTCAATGTAATTTCCTTAAAACCGGCAACCGTAAACTGTAAACCATACACGGATCAACCACAGAACGCACCGATAATCAAAACAAATAATATAAGTCAGAAAGTTGAGTTATTAACAACTTCTTAAAAATCTCAAATTTTCTTTAATATATCGTTTATGGCCCCAACAACCTCATCCTGTTCTGTTTTCTCAATAAAAGGATGCATGGGAAGACTCATTATCCTGCCGGCGACTGCCTCGGCAACAGGGAAGGAACCTTTATTATATCCTAAATAATTAAAGGCAGGCTGAAGATGCAATGGGACAGGATAATGCACGGCGCTTGGTATGCCAATTTCTTTCAAACCATCAACCAATGCATCACGCTTATCAACCTCTATTGAATATTGAGCAAAAACATGGGTATTTTTATCAGCAATAACAGGTGTTTTCACACCATCTATTTTATTCAGTTTCCCTGTATAGTACATCCCTGCCTCAAAACGCTGTTTAATCTCATCAGGGAAATGCTTGAATTTTGCAAGCAAAACACCTGCCTGAATAGCATCAAGGCGGCCATTAATACCTATCACAGGATGATGATAACGCCTGTCCTGACCGTGTGCCATGATTTCCCGCATCTTTTTTGCAAGGATATCATCACTTGTAAATATCATACCTCCATCGCCAAAACATCCAATGGGTTTTGATGGAAAAAATGAAGTGCATCCTATAAGAGAAAGTCCACACGATCGTTTGTTGTCAAAAGCAGCGCCAAAAGACTGGCAGGCATCTTCAATAACAGGGATATTATATTTATCCGCTATGGCATTAACAGCAATAAGATTAGCGCACTGGCCATAGAGGGAGACAGGAATAATCGCCTTTGTCCTTGAAGTTATTAAAGTCTCAATTTTATTCGGGTCTATATTATAGGTATCAGGATCAATATCTGCAAATACCGGTTTAGCACGCAGAAATGATATAACCTCAGATGTTGCAATAAATGTAAATGGTGTGGTTATAACCTCATCTCCAGGCCCAATACCAAGAGCCATCAGGCTTATTACAAGCGCATCAGTGCCGGTTGACACCCCGATACCATACTGAACCCCTGCATACTCTGCTAATTTATCTTCCAGTTCCTTAACCTTTGGCCCCATTATAAATACAGAACTATTAATTACCTCAAATATCTGAGAATCAATTTCCTTTTTATAATGCTGATATTGCTTGTTCAGATCTACAAATTTCACAATAACTCCTTAAATATTAGATAAACCCATTGTCTTTAAAATAAGATGATTTATTACCCTTACATCATATTTTTCAACAGCCATCCGCCTGCTTACAGCTCCCATAACAGGGATCAATTCCGGCTCTTTAATAAACCTTTCCATGGCTGCTGTCAGTGCATTTACATCTTTAACCGGCACTAAAAAACCATTCTGACCATCCACAACTGTTTCACGACACCCCGGGGCATTGGTTGTAATTACAGGACGTCCCATTGACATGGCTTCAAGTATTGTCCTCGGCATGCCTTCACGATAATATGAAGGCAGGACATAAACCGATGACTGAGTGATCGCTGGCCTGACATCAGACAACCTGCCTAAAAATTCAATTATTTTATTATTGATAAAATAATCCAGTTCATCTTTTGAAATAGAGGCAGGATTTTCATCAATCCAGCCCACAAGATAAAATTTAACTATTGGATATTTATTCTTAATAATTTCAGCTGCTTTCAAATATTCACGAACCCCCTTATCACCTATTAAACGGGCTATCATTATAAAAGCAATATTATCCGGTATTGGAGCAGGAGAATAATAATCAAGCTCCAGGCCAATGCCATTTATTAAAACTGCCTGTTTAGGATTTTTAACAATATTTTTAGTGATAAAAAGCTCAAGATCATCATGATTAAGAAAAAAAATATTTTTATTCCACTTCAGGCTCATTGCATAGAGCCTTGAGACAAAACCCTGCAGGAATCTCCCTTTAACATCATCTGAACAAAAGGTATAACCAAGCCCTTCAATCATGGAATATATATAAGGGACACCTGCCAGCCTGGCTGCAAGAGAGCCGTAAATTACTGGTTTTATGGTATAACCGAGGAATATATCAGGCCTGATTTCACGAAAAACCATAAAAAGACGAAATATTGTATAAGCATCCTTTAGTGGATTTAAACCGGCACGCTCAAGGGTCACATTCACATACTCAACACCAATTGCAGAAAGGCCGTTAAGTACATGGCCGGGCGCATCCGGCGCGCAAGCTATAACCTTGTGGCCGGCCTTACGCATTTCTTCAAGCAACGGGCCCCTGAAATGAGTAAGAGATTCAGCAAGCCCCCCAAGCACAAGAATTGTTGCCAAGTTTATTCTCCTTTTTACAATTGATCTTTTTAACGACTTTTTATAAATTTATTTTTTTATTATCATATACACTTTTAAAAATTGAAAGCAATTTCGGAGCTGTCACCTCAAGTGAATACTCCTGTTCTACCAACCTTCGACCAGCCTTACCCATTGTTGTTCTTAATTCCATGTTGTCCTGAAGTATTAAAAGCGCCTTTGTCCACTCATCAGGGCTTGATGCTAAAAAACCTGTTTTACCATGTTCCACTATTTTTTTGTTAATGTCCACGGGTGAGGCTATCACCGGTTTTCCACATGCCATATACTGAATAAGTTTATAACCGCATTTTCCTTTTTCCCATGGCTCATCAGGAATAGGCATAATACCTACGTCAAAATCCTGTATATCTGCAACTTCAGTCTCCTCAGCCCATGGTCTTTCTTCTGATGCCACACCATAAAAATTTATATCTCTGGAACCTATGGTTATAATGCGTGCTGATTTTTTTTTATCTAATCTAAAAAATGCCTCTGAAATCTCTTTTAAATATCTTTGTGTAACAGGGGTACCTATCCAGCCAATATTAAAATCCATTTTCTTTTTCATCTCATTGATCGCATATTTTTCCAGATCCACCACTGATGGCAGATATTCCACCCTTAAAGCACCTGCATTAATAGCCCTTGCAGCTATATAATCATTACCTGCGATTACTATTAAAGCATCCCGCATAATATGCTCTATTTTTTTAGAAAGCATCATACGGATTACTCTATTTGGATTGAGGTCATAATTATGAAAAATAGCATCATCATAATCAGCCACAAAAGGAACTTTAAATTTTTTCAGCAATATTTCAACAAGGGCAGGCATCCATGGAAAAATTTCTTTTTCAATCCAAACCAGATCAAAGTCCCGAGCTTTGAATAATAACACAAGCCTGTGAATATAGGCGCTTAAAACATTAAAAAAAGGTTTATCCTTTTTAGCATAAAGAGACTCGACATAACTGTCATCCAGCAATGGGGCAACAGTTACATAAACACCATGGGCGTTTAGATAAGGCAGATATTGATACATTCGTACTCTGCTGCTCGCCCCAAGCTTACCGTAACGGGAAAGTAAAAGAATCTTCATGGTTTAAAACCATGCAAACTGTTTTTTAAAATTTCAGGCAATGAACGCCATAACATGGCATAGCCTTTCAGTGTTTCCACTGTCTGGGACATGGATCTGTTCAACATGGTCAATGCCAAACGCGATATAAATTCAGTCAAAACCGTATTTAGCATTATCAATGTAGCCGGGATAAAATGAAAATGTTTATAAGAATATTGTATCCTGCTTCGCAAAAAATAAAAAAGACGGGTTGCTCTTATTTGCTCAGAGACACCGCACCCCTTGTGATAAATACTTACATCAGACAAATAAAAGGTTCTATAACCTCGTAAAATGGCTCGTTTTGTAAAATCCACCTCTTCAAAATATACAAAAAAGGTTTCATCAAACCCATTCAGCTCTTTAAATAATAATCCGGGCACTAAAAAAAAAGCTCCCATTACCTGATCAACATAACGATTTTCCAGATGATCCCATTCTGTCATAAAATGACCATTAAAGTATTTAGGCAGGATACGATCAAGTCCAAACATAATGTATAAAAAACTTAATGGTGTTGGCAGCCGCGCACATGATCGGCTGATTATTCCATGATCATCAATCAATCGGACACCAAGGATACCGATATCGTCACTATGCGATGACATAAAAAAAACTGCCTTATCAATAGAATCATTAAATAACCGGGTATCAGGATTAAGAAAAATGAGGAAATCAGCCAGGCTGTCTTTTGCACCCTGATTACATGCTGCTGCAAATCCAAGGTTACTTGAATTTTCAATAACAGTTAAGGGCAATAAAGATGAATCAACAGATTCAAGAGAATTATCTGATGAAGCATTATCAACTATCACAAGACGTTGTAATGTAAAATTTTCCTGGCTTATCTCTTTAACAGAATCAACACAATCCTTTAAAAGCCCCCTGCTGTTCCAGTTAACTATTATAATATCAATAGAAACCTTCATTTAATTTTCCATATTTTGAATCATAATCCATGACTCATTAATTTTTTTCTAATCCTTGACGCCTTTTACAGGTCGATAATCTTTTAAAAAACATATAAGCGATAAAACTATTTATAACCGAATTCATTTAAAACTTCCGGCACATTTTCGGCAAAAGCCATAAGCTCAGGATCATTGCGATAAGCATAAGCCCTGTCTTTTCTAACATGTTTGACCGCCTGCTGAACCTGCTTATCCGTTGCATCAAGATTGCAGAACAAAGCAAGTTTTTTTAAAATATCAAAAGGTTGTTCAAGAAAATCCTCATATTTTATATCAACTATTCGTTCACCAATATCTTTCACATAACCCCTGGCAAATCTTAAATAATCCCTCCAAAGCAAGACTCCCTGCTTTAAGTTTATACAACTGAGTGAATCCATGAAAACGCCTTTTTTAGGACGGAGCCAATACCATTTCTTATTTTTAAAATAATTACCCCTTGAAGCAATTAAAGATTCTTTGGACCTTACCTTAAGGCTGTTAGCCACATCCACACCATGACGATATATATGAATCACCCTTGCTGTTGGAAAAAGGTCGAGCCAAACCGGAAGAGTCAGGGTATTACGCGGATCTTTCCACCCCCATGGCATGTCAATATGTGAAAGACCATGATATTTAAGATAGTTGAGCCATCCGAGATAACCGGCTGCACGTGGGGTTTCCATAAAATAACCGATATAATCCTTTGCAAGATCATATACGTCCTTGTTTTCCAGCAAATAGCTATTGGCCATTGGATGATCCCATGAAGCTCCGCTTTGGGATAAAAGCCAATTATTTAATTTAAGAAAAAATAATGGCTCATAATTATGTTCCTTTCCCTTCCCGACAAACAATCCTAATTCTTCAAGCAGACGAATTAACATGGTTGTGCCGGAACGATGCATTCCGATCATGATTACCGGTGATTTAATATTATTATTTAGCAATATTCAATACTCCACAAGGTCCATATAATCGGTTAAAAAATTAATTTGTGTTATCAATTATAAAATAATCAATAAACGTTTAAAGAAAAAGATCCTTGGCAAAACTTCTGTAGCCATTAGAAAAACGATGATATTTAAATGCGAGTAATTCCCTGATAACCAATGGGATATGCTTATATTTTCTCTTGGGCAGACTTGCACGAAAACGCAGATGATTAACCTTACATGAAAGTTTTTCCAAAGATTTTATATTGCTACATACAGATAACCTCTGATACACGGGTATATAATAACTGGCATCTTTATAATAACTGTCAGGGGTCGTATCTTTTGCCTGTTTTATCTGATCAAACAGATTCCTTTTAATCTTATGCAAACCAACCTGATTATTTTGATGCTGGCGATATTTAATTAATGGTTTATCAATAATGGCAAATTGTGAACAAAAAGCAATTAATAATGAAATCCAGGCATCATGTATCCATTTATCGGATATGGGAAGGAGCAAATCTATTAGATTAGACCTGAAAGCCATAGTTGCGCCGGTCACAACATTATGTTTAAGCAGCACATCTACGGCATTGCCTCTTTTAAGCATTTTTTGCTGATGGCGGTTAAAACATATGATGTCCCACATACAAAAACCCATGGGTTTTAATCCGGCATCTACTATCTCAGCATCTGTAAATACCCCGCCGATATCAGGAAAAGTGCTAAAGGTCTCACTAAAACGCAACAATTTATCATGGCACCAAACATCATCCTGATCAGATAAAGCTATAATATCTCCCTTGCAAAGCCTGATTGCCTGTTCAAAATTCTTAGTTGACCCCATATTATATTTATTGATTATTAACCGCACTGGAAAAAGGGCTTCTATAGAAAATTTGTTTATAATATCAATGGTATTATCTGTTGATATATCATCACAGATAACCAGTTCACAGGGCTGACAGCTTTGATTCATTATACTCTCAAGCTGTTCCTGCAGAAACTCTTCACCGTTATAAGTACACATTGCCACAGAAATTCTTGGATTAGTCATCGAATTATCAAACACCATGTTATTTTTATAATTATTATCTGATTTATTTTTTGATATTTTTAAATTATACCGATTATTCAACTTACAATAAAAACATAATTACAACAACTGATTAAATATCAGATAGATAGGGAAATAATATTAAATTAATATAATATTGGATATCGCCACAGTAAAGGTTCCAATACATAAGACAAATCAAAAGACAACTTTTAATTAAGATTCTTTGTATTATATACTTTTTAATGTATCATCATATGGTTGCAATGATAAAATAAAATTTAAAAAAATCAAAACCATGGTTAAAGAGAAAAAAAAATATTCAGATGAAACAGGGCTACAGATTGCGTTGATACTCTGTAAATACTTCTTGCAAATTGATGATCTGCATTTTGGTTTATGGACACCTAAGCTGAAAAAAACCATTTCCAACCTGCCTATGGCAATGGGAAAATACACGAATCATCTTATTTCACATATCCCTGAAGGGACAAGGTCTGTTTTAATTGCCGGAGGAGACACCGGCCCTCTTGCGGAAAAACTGGTGTCTATGGGATACACTGTGGATTATGTCTCACACAAGCCTGTAATGACAAAATTAGTGAGTAAAAGGTTAAATGACAGATTACATATTTTTGAATGCCTTTTTAAAGATTTAAAAACAGTAAGGACATATGATCTTATCCTGTTTAGGGAGACATTTAAAAAAATGAGTCCTGGCATCTGTATGGACAAATGTCTAAAATTATTAAATAAAAATGGCAATATCCTTATATGTGATCTATTTCAAAAAGACACAGGGGATAAAAACCCATTTGGTGAGACGTTAAAACTCTCACAGACTTATTCAGAGATTTCAAAATACCCTTTTGAGATCATACATAACATTGATATCACAGATAAAACATCCCCAACAATGGATATTTTAAATGATATATTGTTAAATGTTGGCGACCCTGTCTTTAATTTACTTTTATCGTTTTTAAAAAATAAATATGCGCCACTATTTAAATTAATCCATTTCAGATACAAGAACAAACTTGAAAAATTAACTGTAAGATATTTCAGCGGGGAATTAAGCGCTGAAAGATTTTCTTTTTTCCATTCATACAGGCTTGTTGTTATAAATAAAAAATCCGAATTCAAGCATGACAGCTGAAAACAAAATAATTGTAACGGTTCACGGTTGTCGGTTCACAGTTCACAGTTTT
>DAOWOC010000144.1 GCA_030642225.1 Deltaproteobacteria bacterium | reverse complement strand
GTTTCAGTTCCATCATTTACTCCCGGAATTTACAGCACTGGAAAATGTGATGATGCCATTGCTTATTCAGGGTGTTTCAAAAAAAACAGCAATGAAAAAAGCTCGGTCCCTGCTTGAACGGTTGCATCTTGAAAACCGTATTGCTAATTCAACAAGCGATCTTTCTGGAGGAGAGCAACAGCGGGTAGCTGTTGCAAGGGCGCTTGTCTGTGAGCCGTTAATACTTTTTGCTGATGAGCCGACCGGAAATCTGGATAGGACAAATGCGGCTGATTTGCATAAATTATTGATGAAATTGAATCAGGAAAAGGGAATCACTCTTCTTATAGTAACTCATGACTGGGAGTTTGCAAACATGATGTCAAGAAGGGTTGAGATTGTTAACGGGAGGGCCGAAGAAAGAGAGTAATTCTTTCATTTGATATTATGAAGTTAAAAATATTGTTAATTTTTTTATTTTTTTTATTAATGTTTCATGGAATAGTCCTTGCTGTGGATGATGATATATCAATCAATGTCGATATTAATGGGAATTTATCTGCTGACAGGGCAAAAATAACAGCCATCCATATTGAAGGTAATCGCAGGATTGAAGATGCTGCCATAAAAATGCAGCTGATAACGCATGTGGATGATGTCTTTGATATGTCAAAGATAAATACGGATATAAAAAATATTTTTAAAATGGGATATTTTAAAGATATTAGGGTCATTGCCAAAGAAACCGGCCAGGGCAAAGAACTGATATATATTGTCAGTGAAAATCCTTCTATTAAAATTATAGAATTAAATGGTAATAAAAAATTAAAAGATGACGAGCTTTTTGAGATAATAACGCTTAAAAATCGTGATATTCTTAAATTAAGCAGAGTTAAAGAGAATCAGGAACGAGTTAAGGCTTTTTATCATAGTAAAGGTTTTTTTGATGCTGAAATATCCTATGAATTGATTTATTCGTCTGACCATGATGTTGAGGTGATATATAAGGTTAAGGAAAATAAAAAGGCATATGTTAAAGAAATAAAATTTTCAGGAAATAAAACCTTTAAAGATAGTGATCTGTTAGATGTAATAGAGACCAGGAAAAAAGGCTGGTTTTCTTTTATCACCAGTTCAGGCCTTTTAAACAAGGACATGCTTGAGATAGACAGAAACAGGCTTGCTAATTTTTATCAGAATAAGGGGTTTATTGAAATAAAGGTTGGGCAGCCTGTTATTACTCAAAAGGAAAACAAAATATATATAGCAATAGCAATAGAAGAGGGCGATAGATACAAGGTCGGTTCTGTAAATATCACAGGTGATTTAATTGAAGATAAAGAAGTTTTTTTATCAAAATTAAAGATTGATAAATCAAAAGATTATTACAGCCGTGAAATGTTGCGCTGGGATATAGATACCCTGATACGTTTTTATGCTGACAAGGGTTTTGCTTATGCGGATATATCTCCTGTTGTAAAAAAAGATGCAGAAAATAGATTATTAGATATAACCTTTGATATTATTAAAGGACATTTAATATATTTTGACAGGATTACTGTCTCAGGTAATATAAAGACGAGAGACAAGGTTATAAGGCGGGAACTTCGAGTTGTAGAGGGCGAACTTTTCAGCGCTACGGGTTTGCAGAAAAGTGAAGGCAGGTTAAGAAAAACCGATTTTTTTAAAAATGTCAGTATCCAAACCACAAGTGGGGTGGAAGATGACAAGATAAGTTTAAACATAGAGATTGAAGAACAACCCACAGGTTCAATAAGTTTTGGGGCCGGATACAGCTCTGAGGACGGCGTTACCGGAATGGCCTCAATATCCCAGCGTAATTTTCTGGGAAGGGGGCAGAGCATAGGTCTTAGTGTAAATGTTTCTGGAACATCAAAATATTATGATATAAGTTTTACAGAGCCTTATTTTTTGGATACAAGGCTTTCAACCGGCATTGATCTTGGCAGGTTGCATAGAGAATATGATTCATATGATAAAAAAAGTGACAGATTTAATATTCGTTTTAGCTATCCTGTCTCTGATCTGTGGCGTGTATATACTTCTTACAGGATAGAAAATACAAGGGTGACAAATATTGATGAAGATGCAAGTTTTATAATATTTGATTTTGAGGGCAATTACAGAACTCATGCTGTTAAATGGATTGTTGAAAGGGATTCAAGAGACCGTACATTAATGCCCACCAGGGGGAGTCTTAATTATGTTTCCTGCGAGTTTGCGGGAAAGCCTTTGGCCGGGAATGTAGGTTTTGTTAAATATAAGACATATTCCGACTGGTTTTTTCCTTTATTTTGGAAGATTGTTTTTAGAACAAGATTGCAGACAGGTTATATTCAGGAACGCCATAGCGGTAAATTACCTTTGTATGAAAAATTTTATGTGGGCGGCATAAATACTATCAGGGGTTTGGAGTATGGTGAGGCCAGTCCCGAGGATCCTGTTACAGGAGATATTCTGGGCGCTTATACAATGGTGGTAAATAATTTTGAAATTTTATTTCCGCTCATACCAAAGGCCAATATGCAGGGTGTTTTCTTTTTTGATATCGGCCGCGGTTTTGATAAATGGGAGGAAGTCAGGTTTAATGATTTAAGAAGAACTGTCGGGACAGGTGTAAGGTGGTTTTCTCCTATGGGGCCTCTGCGTCTGGAATGGGGTTATAACTTAAAGCCCGAGGATGATGAAGGAAAAAGCAATTGGGAATTTTCAATTGGAACAACTTTTTAACAATAATTTTTTTAAAAGGAGAACGTAAATGAAAAATGTGAGGTTAACGGGTTTTATGTCAGGTTTGTTATGTTTGTTTATCCTTTGTATTTTTACCTTTAATGCCGCTGCTGCTGAATTAAAGGTAAGGGTTATAAATATTCAGGAAATAATGACAAAATCAAAGATAGGCAAGGATGTTATGCAGCAGATTAAGTCAAAGCGTGACACCATGAAGTTGAAATGGGAAAATCAGAAAAAAGAGTTTGACGCATTGAAAAAAGAGTTGGAAGAAACCGGAGCTATGATGAGTAAGGATGCACGTATAAATAAGGAACGTGAGTTCAGGATAAAGGCTATGGATTTTGAACGTATGACAAAAGAGTTGAATAAACGTTCACAGGAAGTAGAATTTATTGAGACAAGAAAACTCTATCAAAAAATACAAAAGGTTGCAGAAAAGATTGCCAGCAGTGAAGGCATTGATATTGTGATGGATCATCGGCAGGCAGGGATACTCTATTTTAATAAATCACTTGATATGACAAAAAAAATGATAAAAAAACTTAATGCAGAGAATAAAAAATAATTTAATTCAATTTTTTTTAGGATAATTTATGTTTTTAAAAGATATTGCAGCAAGGATAGATGCCGAGCTTGTTGATTGTGATCCAGGGATATGGATTGAATCAGTATCTCCTCTTGACAAGGCAGTTAAAGGGGATATCAGTTTTTTTACAAATGTAAAATATAAAGATGCTGCTGATAAGACAAAGGCATCAGCAATCATGGTTTCAAAAAAAGATGCAGGCATGCTTTCAGGTTTACCTTTAATGCTGGTGGAATCTCCTTATCTTGCCATGGCTGAAGTCTCAACGTTTTTTATGCAGGATAACCGGCCTGCACCCGGGATTGCCCAAAATGCCTATGTTGCCGGGGATGCGGTAATTAATAAAAGCGCCACGATATTACCAATGGCGTATGTGGGTAGTAAGGCGCAAATTGGAGCAAAAACAGTTATTTATCCAGGGGTTGTAATTGAAGATAGCGCAATAATAGGTCGGGATTGCCTTATCTATCCAAATTGTTCAATATTGCGGTGTTGCAGGATCGGCAACAGGGTTATAATCCATAGCGGTTCAGTGATCGGGAGTGATGGCTATGGATTTGCGCCGGATGGTAGCACTTACCGGAAAATTCCGCAGACAGGTATTGTTCAGATTGATGATGATTGTGAAATAGGTGCCGGCAACACAATTGACCGCGCGACATTTGGGAAAACATGGATAAAAAGAGGTGTCAAGACAGATAACCTTGTTCAGATAGCACATAATGTTGAGATTGGTGAGGATACCCTGCTTGTTGCCCATGTGGGTATCTCAGGTAGTACAAAAATAGGAAAACATTGTATCCTCGCTGGCAAGACAGGAGTTGTCGGGCATATTGAAATAGGTGATGATGTAATAGTAGGTGGACGGTCGAGTATTAATAAATCCCTGGCTTCAGGCTCAATTGTTTCCGGTACACCAGCGATTCCTCACAGGGATGCTTTAAAGGTATATGCCACGATCCCCAGGCTTCCTGAAATGAGGCGTCAGATAACAGAATTAACAAAACAGGTGAAAGAATTGCAAAAAAAACTTGCGGAGGTATCAGATGGATATAAATGAAATTTTAGACATCCTTCCACAAAAGTATCCATTCTTATTGGTAGAC
>DAOWOC010000374.1 GCA_030642225.1 Deltaproteobacteria bacterium | reverse complement strand
ATCATCTCTTGGTTTTCTTATCGCCGGGCTTGCTCATGAGATCAATAATCCCTTAACCAGTATAATCGGCTGTGCTGAGTATCTTGTTGAAGATCTTAAACTGAAAGGGAAAACAGAGGATGCCCTGGATATAATTTTAAATGAAGCAAGGAGATCCGGTCAGATTGTTAAAAATCTCCTGGATTTTTCAAGGCAGTCGGTGCATGAAAAAGCCACAATTAATATGAATGATGTAATAAAATCTGTTCTTGATATACGTAAATATGGTTTAAAGGATAAATCAATAAAGGTGGAATTAAGTTTAGATGAAAGTCTGCCATATGTCACAGGTGATATGATTCAACTTCAACAGGTAATCCTGAACCTTATTAATAATGCTGTTGATGCTATCTCTGATTTTGATATGGGCGGTAAAATAACAATCAGAACATTTGAGAAAGATGGCTCAGTTATTGTTCAGGTGTTTGATGATGGCCCGGGTATTCCTGATGATATTTATGTAAAGATTTTTGATCCATTTTTTACTACAAAAAAGATCGGGAAAGGAACAGGTATGGGGCTTTCTATTTCCTATGGGATAATAAAAGAGCATAACGGGCGCATTGAAACAGAGACCGAGATAGATAAAGGTACTGTTTTCACGATAATTCTTCCTGTTAAAAAAACAAGAAAGGCTAAGAATATTGTAGATTCAGAAATGTGGGCGCCATCGTCTGTACTTGTTGTTGATAATGATAAACATGTTTGTATCTGTTTTTCCGATTATCTGCCAAAATTAGGATGTAATGTTGATATTGCTTATAATACTGATAAGGCCATGGAAAAGATGCGTAGTAATTCATATGATTTACTTTTTGTCGATATAGGAGTACCTGAATTAAATGGTATGGAATTATATAGACGCATGTTAAAAGATGCCCCTGAGTATGCAAGACGTTTTGTTTTAATGTCTGGTGAACATGAGCCCAACTTACAGAAATTTATTGCAAAAAATAATATTATCCTTTTGTCAAAACCTTTTGAGCACAAGGATATTAAAGAGATATTTTACAGATTTAACAAGAAAATGAAGGATGAGTTTACTGATATAAATATTGATGCTGCTGTCAGCAGTTAAAAATAGATATGGTTTGATTTTAGTAAATAAAAAAGAAAGGAATCTTTTTACAGGTCTGTTTTTAAGAAGGTTTTGGTGAAGATAATATTATATGAAGATATTGATTGTAGATGATGAAGAGCATATAAGAATGACCTTTAAAATGAGGTTATCTCAGTTTGGACATGATATTTTTGATGCGCCGGATGGCAATGCTGCATTGAAAATTTTATCAGGTATGGAATGTCATGTTGTGATTACTGATTTGAGAATGCCTGGCATGTCTGGAGAAGAAGTTGTTAAACGTATCCATACCAAATATCCGAATATCGCAATTGTTGTAATAACAGGATATGCAAGTATAGAGTCCGCAGTAGAGGTAATGAAATCAGGGGCCATTGATTTTTTAACCAAGCCCCTTAATTT
>DAOWOC010000113.1 GCA_030642225.1 Deltaproteobacteria bacterium | reverse complement strand
TGGGTTGGTATGTTGACCTTTCATCATCATCAAGATAATCAAGATGAACAAGCAGGTCCGAACGACCGACAAGCTCTTTAATACTCTTAAAACCATATGCCCTTAAAATATTACACCACTGTTTTCTCCATGCCAAATAAAGATTTACTATGCGCTGCTCATTATATTCCTCAGTAGTAAGGTGCTCAAGCTCAGTATCGGTTGTTGCGATTCCGCGAGCGCAACCCCTGCCGCTTTCACAATTTCCACAGCGAATACATTCAAGAGCCACGATTTCTGCTGTACCGATAACCACACCGTCAGCACCCAAGGCAATTGCCTTTGCAACGTCCATGGCATTACGTATCCCACCGCTTGCAATCAGACATATCTTATCCCTGACACCTTCTTTTTTTAAAAAGTCATGAACCTTGGGGATTGCATATTCAATAGGCATTGCTATATTCTTTTTGGCAATATCAGGAGCAGCGCCCGTACCACCATAACTTCCGTCAATATGTATTATATGGGCACCGGCATAGTAAGCTCCTATTGCAACCATATCAACATCAGTAGGGGTTGAGACCTTGACTGAAACAAGTACCCTGTTATTAATTTCCTTCATCCAGTCAACATGTTTTTTATGATCCTCAACTGAATAAACACTATGAAATGGAAAAGGAGAAAAAAGCGAGCTTCCAACAACCGTCTCACGCATGGCTGCGACAAGAGGAGTTACCTTTTCTCCAAGTAAATGCCCGCCCAGGCCAGGCTTCGCACCCTGAGCATACTTAAATTCCATTAAGGGAGTATATTTTATGGTCTCTTCCCTGACAGCAAACAAACCTGTGGCCACCTGTGTGATTACATGTTCGGCATAAGGTAATAATCCAGGGGGATACCCACCCTCTCCGGTACAGGTCATGGTATTTAAACGTTTGGCGGCCCTGGCCCTGCCAATCATAACCGGAAGCGCTGTAGAGCCATATGACATGCCTCCGCCATAACATGGTATGGAAATACTCTTTTTTGGCCTGTTGTCGCCTGTTTTATTAAGATCAATACTTGTATCAATATCCTCATCGCATATATCAATATTTTCACTGGGATCAGTATGTCTGAAACGAATTTTATCAAATCCGCCGCAGGAATTACCAAGACTATATTCAAGATCAACCTTGGGTAATTCACCGGTTTCAGCCATCTCAAAATGCGCAATAAGCATTTCAGGCGTCCAGCGATAATCACCAAAGGTATCAAGAATAGGATTAAGCTTTAATGTAAGTGCCTTTTCAGGACAACGGTCTATACAGTAAAAATCATTTTCCCTGCATTTAAAACCAATGCATTTATGTGATATGGGACGCAATGGTTTTGAATAATTTTCATATCTCGGATGCACTCCATAAGGGCATAATTTTGCGCAAAGCCCGCATGAAATACACTGCGAATTCCTTCTTATTATATATTTACCAATTGTATTGCGAAACCTTGATGGGGTTTCAACAGCCCTGGGTAATTTCCCCTGTTTTTTATTGTCCATAAGTTAACCTAAACCTGAAACCTTTCTTTTCCCAAAAATAGGTGCAAAACTTTCTCTTTCCAAATCTTCAAACCACATAGATCTTCCCATTTCACCTTTAAGTCTTCTGGCCTCACGCAGCCCCATAGCGCCCATAACCTCCAACAGCTGATTATGCCACGCCCCCATAAGATTAATGATTCTATTGGTTGCATAATCCAATTCTATGTTATCAAGTCTTACAGGGCATGATTTGCCGTTTATACATTGAGAACATATCCTGCATTCAAGGGCGATTAAAAGAGGATTATTAACAGCAACGCCATCCGCGCCGCAGATAATAGATTTTGCAACATGTTCGGCCATTGCGATACCGCCGGTAACTATAATATTGATTTTATGTCTCAATAAATTCTCAACAAGATTTAAATGAATATCTCTCAATATTTCCTTTATAAAACGAGGATTTTCAGCATCTTTCTCTCTACCACAGTCATCTGCATAAAAATGAAGAGTATCAACATCAGTCTTTGCAAGCTCAAGCGCCAGGTCAGCGGCATCAGGCCTAAGCGTAACACCTGCGGATATAAAAAGTCCTGGCTGCAATTTTCGCAGTTCAGTAAATTCTCTTGCAATCCCGGGCTCATAAGCCAACTCGACCATACGACTCTGTTTAATAAGTAAAGTATTATCCCTGTAATTATCCTTTGTAAACATTGGGATAAGGTTGGCAGCATAAGGCATAAGGGCATCTGAATAATGTTCCGGCTTAATAAACATCATAGTACCAATCTTAGCGGCTGCCCTTGCCATACTAATAATTACATTATCAGACAAAAGACCAAAATCAGGCTCCTGAAACATAATCGGCAAAGGTATATCAAAGATAGGTGTAACCTTTGTGGCCAATGTTTTATCAGGATTAAACCTGAGACGCACAGGCCGCCTTGAAAGTTCGATACAGGTATTTATATATTCACGGCCATGGATACCATCCCTTGTTGGTCGCACAATCTCGGACATATCTGTCCACATTGAATCAAAACCTTCCCCAACAAAAGGCCCTCGATATCCGGCCCCTGAGACCGGAACTTGACCTGTATGCGCCTGCATCTGTGTCCTGTGAATAATATCAGGTGTCCAGTAATCATTACCCATTGCAATAAAATCAGGATTAATAACCCTTGAAAATATCCCCTTTGTGCATTCCTGAACACAGCGAAAACAACTTTGACATGTATAAATATATTCAGGGTCGTTCATAGAGAGCATATGGAGATAATTTTCCTTAAATATTCCATAAACACACGTTTTTTTCACACATTCCCTGCAGCTTCCAGCGCAATCTTCTCTAAACTCAATTATTGTATATTTACCGACCGGAAAAAATCTTGGCGGCATTGTTTTTGTGTGAATATTATACTTTCCTGGCATGCAAGCCTCCTGGCTAATCTATTTCAGGACGTGGGTAAAGCCCTGCTTTTTCGACGATTCCTTTTACTTTATCTTCCCACTCAATAGCCATAAGATGGATACCATGAATCCCTTTTATCTGGCGCAACTCTGCAATTTGCTCAATGCAAAGGCTGATACCTTCCTGCGCGGCCTTTTCCTTTGGCACCCCTTCCATCCGTTTAATAATATCATCAGGGATATCCATCCCTGCGACCTTGTTCTTCATATATCTGGCCATTCCCGCAGATTTAAGTGGCATAACTCCAGCAAGGATATAGACCTTTTCAGTCAGACCCTCTTCATTAATGAGCTTCATCCATTTTTTAAAACGATCCATATTATATATGCACTGGGTCTGGATAAAATCAGCCCCTGCATCAATTTTTTTTGCAAGCCTTACAACCCTGTACTCAAAAGGATCGGCAAAAGGATTTGCAGCAGCACCGATAAACATCCTGGGAGGGCCATCCAGCTCAAACCCGCTCATATCCCTGCCCTCATCACGCATATCCTTAACAAGTCTTAAAAGGTTCATTGAATCTATATCAAAAACATTCAATGCCTCAGGCTGACTGCCAAAGGTCTGATGATCCCCGGAAAGACAGAGGATATTCTTTATCCCTAAAGACCATGCCCCCAGTATATCCGATTGAAGGGCGATCCTGTTTCTATCCCTTACGACCATTTGCATGACCGGCTCAAGCCCTGCCTTCATGACATGTACAGATGCGCTTATACTGGACATCCTTACAATCGCTGTTTGATTATCTGTTATATTTACAGCATCAGCGCAACCTTTTAATAATTCAGCCTTTTTCAAGACGACATCAGGATTAGCTCCGCGTGGCGGGCCACATTCAGCTGTAACGGCAAATTCACCCTTTGATAAAATTTTTTGCAATCTGCTTGGTGATTCCAAATTCATATAATATGATCCTCTCTGACTAATTTTCTTGGTCCTCCGGCAAGCCCTGTGCGCCAGTTTTTAGGAGGGATATAAGCCCTTAAATTATCAAGCTGGCCCAATCTTGTCAGCCTGTCTATAATCAATTGCCACGCACAATCGGTATCAGGATTGACCTCACATTTACCGTTCTGTGAACCTCCGCACGGGCCATTCAACAACTTTTTGGCACAACGTGTTACAGGACATATTCCTCCGAATATTGCAAGATCGCAATTTCCGCAACCACAGCATTCTTCAGTAAAAACACCCTGACTCTCCTGAATGCCTATAAACGTTGTATTCACACCTGGCAATACAGGAACATTTGCAAAACGTTTGGCAATAGCCTGAACACCGGCACCACATGCCAGCGACAAAACCGCATCGTTTTCAGCTATCCTTGACGCTGCTTCATGGATAAACTCATCCTCACACTGTCGCTCAATTGTAAATTCTTCAATATGTTTATTCTCTCCCTGTTTTTTGAAAGCCAGCCTTAAGGCGCTTCCAAGAACAGCGACCTCATCTTCTCCACCAGCAAAACATGTCTTCACGCATGTATTGCACCCGAGGATCAATATTTTTTTATAAGGCTCTATAATGCTTTTGATCTCTGCAACAGGTTTTTGTTCACCGACTATCATGAAATAACTCCATTATCATATTTATCTTTATATAATTATAAAGCTTTTATTTTATGGTTTATGATGCTGGATTAGGCCCCAGTTCAGCCAAATTATTCAGGGTTTTCTGAATGATTTCCCGAAGAGCATTATCATCGCCAGCGGAAAAATTAAAAATAGAGAGCCTGCGACCATTTATCTCTATTTCATCTAATATTTTTTTAACCCATCCTATCCTCTTTTTTGCCCTGATATTGCCCTCCATATAACGGCACATACCTTCAGGACAGACAAGAACTACCACAGCATCGGCGCCAGCCTCAAGTGCCTTGAGTATAAAGACATCTTTTACCATACTTGAGCACGCCATCTTTACAATTTTAACATCAAAATCATCCCTGTCCGCAATAAGTCTGAAATCCTTATCATTAAATGCATTAAT
>DAOWOC010000337.1 GCA_030642225.1 Deltaproteobacteria bacterium | reverse complement strand
TATTTACAAATTTTTCTATTTTTTTCATGCCCCACGACATAAACCAGACGATGTTCTCTATAATGTACTGAAAAATTTAAACAAAAAAATATTATGCTCTATTTAAGCGACCTATCAACAGATACAACATCCTGCTCGGCATGTGTTAAAACCTCAACACCGTCTTTTCTCATCACAAATGTATTCTCAATACCTATTGCACCATCAGAAAAAACAAATTTGGGCTCAAGGGCAAATGTCATGCCCGGCTCAAGTTTCATCTTGACTCCCTTTGCAAAAACAGGCCATTCATCAAGTTCAAGCCCTACCCCATGACCAACAAATTTTACACCTTCACTTCCCATACCCATAAAATGTCCGGCCATACCAAAACCTTCCGCAAGGCTGACAGCCTTTTCATAAAATTCTCCGCACTCAACACCTGGCGCTGCCATTTTAACAAGCTCATGCTGAATTGTCAGTGCAGCCATAAAAGCATCTTTCAAACCTGAAGAGAGATTGCCGATTACAAACATTCTTGTCTCGTCTGCTGTATAGCCGTCCACAACACAGGTATAGTCTATGTATATAGACTCATCCGGGCAGATCTTCTTCCACCCGGCGCCATGGGGCAGATTCGCTGGAGTAAGTCCGGCCCCGCCAACAGGTCCGTCAAAGTACGTGGCTATGGCGCCATTTTTACCGGAGGTAATATTACCAAATAAAAAATCCTGGTTAAAGGCGCGCATCCTGCAATTTCCAGCATATCCCCGGCGCCGCATCCCTGCCTCAAAAAGGCTGGCAAGCTCAATCTCAGTCATACCCTGTCTCAGCATACCCGGCGTTTCCCTAAAGACATTATCAATAACATTACATGCTCCTTTTAAAAGCCCTATTTCATAAGGAGATTTTATAAGCCTCAGCTCTTTAATCAGGCCGGACACATCCATTATCTCATAATCGCTAAAAACCTTTTGATAGAAAAGGCAGGTATTATAAGGAATAACATCAAGTTCCATACCAATAACACCTGATGTTTTAAAACCCGCCTTTTTTAACACATCAGGTATTTTTTTAATGCTTCCGATATTAATAATATCTTTTATGGAAGATTCCTCATTTGCCCTTTGAAAGCTTTTCCTGACCATTAATAAAGGATCGCCTGAGGCCGGCACAAAAAGATGACTGCTCTGGGATGTACCGCTAAGATAAAAAAGATCTGTATGCTGGGTTATCAATGCTGCATCAAAACCAAGCTGGATCAAACCATTCTGAAATTTTAGAATCCTTGCTTTTATTTCTTCAGCTGGCGTATATTTTAATCCTGACATATAATTTAACTCCTTTTAAAATATTTTTATCTTTTTGTATGTTAATTTTTTTATAAAAACGTTATGATTGATTATTCTCTTATTCAATACCATTCTTATTCAATACCATATAGAAGATGCCATGTTCAACCATGGTATTGAGCATCCCCCCTCTATTTAAAAAAATATTTGACATAATCCGACATTTTGCTTATTTTGTACTAATATTTTCTTATCATTATTTTAATTAATTAAAAGTCTGGATAAACTGATATTTGAAAATATTATTACCACTCTATTCTTAGCTCACTCATACTCCATTATTTTTATAAAATCACAGATATTAAATATTTTTAGCCTATCTAAATAATTAATAAAAAAATCAAATTCAATAACTTCGCTGAATCTGTAAAAAACGGTGAAAAATAATCACCTCCAAATCCAAAAATATTTCGCAATTATATCAAAAAAAATAACTGTACAGTATTAATCATATTATTAAACACTAATAAGGATTAAAGGAGTACTAAAATGGCAATAACGAAAGGCCCGCTGCACGGCACCAGGATTCTTGACTTAACCCAGGCCCATGCAGGCCCATTTGGCACCTTGCTGCTTGGAGATCTCGGAGCTGAAGTTATTAAGCTGGAACCGCCCAAAGGAGAGATGATGAGGGGTGGAGAAAAAACAATGAACACTAAACACTCTTATCTAAT
>DAOWOC010000121.1 GCA_030642225.1 Deltaproteobacteria bacterium | reverse complement strand
GACTCCTTTTAATTGGAAAAGACCTTATCATACATTTTACCAACACCATATTCCTTGCGCCTTCTAAATTTTTCAATTGGGGGTCCTATTATCTGCATCTCCCTATTTTTTTTCTGAACCTTCTGGGCAATTGCTATTTCTTTTGTGCAGCCTGTACTGAACGTGGCATCCTTGCCAAGCCATTCAAGCGGAACTTTTTCGTTGAGTAACTCAAAAGATTTTTCAATATCTTCATATGTCTGGAATCTCCAAATATCAATTAAGCCACTTTTTTGTACAATCTCCCACATATACATCAAATCATCGGCATCCATTCCCGGGGCATAGTGTTCCGATGGATTGATTATAAAAAGGGAAGGATTTTTATAATGAAGATGATTTATAAATATTGTCATCAATTCCCTTGCAACATTAACCTGACCTGGAATACTGCCTACAACACCACTGTAAAACATAATTTTTTTATTGTTATTCCGGGCGTCTTCCATAATATTGACAATATTCATGGCCCTGTCTTCCAGATCCTGGTGAGAGAAACGTTTTGCGTCAGGATGTTTGGGCTTGTATTTTATTTGCAGATTACCTGTTTGTGTGCTGGTAATATTTATTATATCCCGTGTAAACTGATGTTTTGTTTGAAAAAATCTGCGAAATTGTTCCTGCCCCCTGCTTATTATAAGGTCTGATTCCTTGAATGCCCTTGCAAATGTAAGGGATGTCTTTAACATGTTTATATTTTCACTTGTCCCGTCATTGATAATATGCAGTTTTTTATCGCTTTTCAGCCTTGCAAGAAGTTCATTTTTCTCTATTGATAAACTTTCAATAAAATCCGCATCATTAAGATAAGCAGACAATGTTTTATCTTCAATTATATCATCCCATGTTATTTTATAAAAATGGAAGCCATCCTTTACGGAAATAATAACCCTGTGGCCGAAACGGGTTAAAAAGTAGATAATTCTCAAATCAATAATAAATCCTCCGGCATTATCGGTTATCCATAAAATAGTTTTTGTTTCAGCGTTTTGAGGCCCGCAGAAATTAATTAAACCAATTGCTGCAATAAGAGAATCAAGCCCATCTCCAGTGAAATTGACACTTGTCATTTGTTCCTGCAGGGTGTCACCTGTTTTTTTATCCGGGCTTGTTTTTTCCCATAACTCCGAATATGCAAGGAGGGCCATTGTACGTTTTAATTCAATCAGGTTGATCCGGTACCGCAGATAACAGATATCAGCCCCTTTTTCCTTGATATCACCTTCATTTATAGAAAGGAGCGCCTTTTGAAACACAAGTGAGGAAACAATAGTGTCCATGCGTCTGTTCCATGATGCCTTGATCAGTGTACATGGATCATTAATGCCTGTCTTGTCGAGAAATATTTTAATAAGTTTTTTCTCAAGCCTGGAGGGCAGGGCTATATGATGATATGTATCATGGCTAAATTTAAGACGTAAAATTTCTAAAAGATATTCTAAGCGCCAACCTTCATTAATATACTGTTTAATAATATCTTCAACCTTTTTTAATATCTCGTTGTAAATATCATCAAGTTCATTTTCAGGTTCAATGGATAATATCATTTTGAACATTTTTTCAGAGCATGGGATATATATTTCGTTTTCTTCAAGATAAACCGAAAAGCGTACCTGCTCAGAAGATGTGACATTATCGGGAGATGATTCATGGTCCATATGGTTTACAGTAAAAAAAAATGTCACCCTTGCATCAAGATCGGCATTTCCCCCTATAACATAAGGAATTATTAAATTTTTAATATTTGGCATATTTATAAGACTCATCTTTAAATAAATGTATTTTAAAGGATTTTGACAGTAAAAAAAAGGATATTAAGAGAGAATTAAAATTTAATAAAGATGAATGTTTGGATTTAATTGTGGATATTTTTATAAGCCCTTGATCTTTTCTTCCTCTTCTTGCCTTACCTTGCAGTTAATGCAAAGTGTTGTAACCGGACGAGCCTTTAACCTCTTCATAGAAATATCTTCACCACAAACCTCGCATATACCGAACTCATCATTGTCTATGCGTTTGATGGCCTTATTGATCTTGCTTATAAGTTTATGCTCCCTGTCACGTATGCGCAGCATGAAGCTTGTATCCGCTTCAGCTGTGGCCCTGTCCGCCGGATCCGGATAAGTCTCGCTGGAGTCTGCCATACCTTCAACTGTCCGGTCACCTTCTTTAAGAAGATTGTCGAGCCGATTAGTCAAAAAATTTTTAAAATATTTAAGGTCTTCAGGATTCACAATATTCTCCTTACAGTATCATTAATCAAATAATGGAATTTTTCGATTTTTTTATCATGGCTGAAATTCAGATGTAAAGAAAAAACATGCTCTTAGTTTGCTTTGTGTGGTATATGACGATATTCCCCTGATTTCCCACCTGCCTTATAAAGCAGGTGTATCTTGTCAATAACCATTCCCCTGTCTACAGCCTTGCACATATCATAAATTGTAAGCAGCGCTATGCTTACTGCTGTAAGTGCCTCTATTTCAACACCGGTCGGGCCCATAGTACCGACCTCTGCCTTCACCCTGACTGATGGATTTTTTTTATCAACATGAAATTCAACTGCAATATTGGTAAGATTCAACTGATGGCACAGGGGTATCAGCCCCCCTGTTTTTTTAGCTGCCATAATAGCAGCTATTCTGGCTACATCAAACACCGGGCCTTTTTTCATTTCCATGGATAATATCATCTCAAGAGTCTTTTTATCCATAAAGATACTTCCCTCGGCCACAGCTATTCTTGATGTACCCTTTTTTGCAGTGACATCCACCATTTGGACAGAGCCATCTTTTGAGATATGTGTAAGGTCACTCAGTTTTAATTTTTCCTTATGGCATTTTTAATGTAAGCTGGAAGATTCTCCTGATCATCAATAATTAACTTACCGGCAGCCAACTCTCTCAGTGCGATAACCACTTCTTTGTTCTTAGGGGCTTCAATCATGGGGGTCGCCCTGTTTCTAAGCTCCATAACTCTTTTTGCAGTCAAATGTATGATGGCAAAACGGTTATCTAATTTTTCAAGGCAGTCCTCCACTGTTATCCTGGCCATAAATTTTATCTCCTGATAATAACTTTTAACTAAAAGTTAAATTTATATATTGCATGTTTTTACTTTTATTATGCACATTTAACAGATAAATGAACCTTAATCAACTATTATCATGAGAATCAATAAAACAATATATATGACTTTTTTCGGATTTATCAAAAATACGGATTATTTTTTAAAATTTTATTTGAATTGTTTACAGCCCGTTATTTTAAATGATATTAAGCATTTGTTTTTTTTATAATATTTTCAGCATGGGATTATGATGAAAAAAAATAATTGTCTTGATAATGTATTTATTGTACTGCATGAACCCCGTTACTCCGAAAATATCGGCGCTGCTGCGCGGGCTGCGTGTAATATGGGTATAAGGGATATCCGCATAGTCAACCCGCAGAACTGGGATGAAGAAAAGGCCATGAAGCTTGCGACTCATCATGCAATGGAGCTCATTAACGAAAAATCCTTTTATCCTTCCTTAAAAGAGGCTCTTGGTGATGCCGGTCATATTGTAGGCACAACGGCAAGGCTCGGCAGGCACAGGTCAGAACAACTTACTCCAAGGCTGGCTGCAGAGCAGATGATCCCTTACATGAAAAATAATTATGTGGCAATGGTTTTTGGCCCTGAAAGCAGAGGGCTCTCCAATGAGGAATTGAGGCTGTGCCATAGGATAGTAACCATCCCGACAGGAGGTGATTGCAGTTCATTGAATCTTGGCCAGTCTGTTGTGATATTATGCTATGAACTTTTTCTTGCGAGCCATAACAAAATCAACGTATTTGAACCTAAAGCTGCGGAATCTGTGGAGGCAGAGGCTATGTATGAAGACCTTAAGGAAACCCTTGTGAAAATAGATTATATGAAGGCTGATAATTCTGATTTCTGGATGTGGCATATAAGAAAATTTTTTTCACAACGCCCTATCCTGTCACGTGAAACACAAATTTTAAGGGGTGTGTGCAGGCAGATAGACTGGTATACAAACCGCCGTCTTGAAAAGATAAAAAAGGGGATTTTGCAAGGCAGTAATTCCTGATGCAAATAGCTGACTCTGGAGATAAGGGTAAGAATTTATTATGTGACAAGCCCACTGATCTTTTCAATTGATTAGTGGGGCACTTTAACTAACCAACTTATCGATAGTCCGTTCCGCATGAATCCAGCATAATGAATGACTATATCACTGTTAAATTCGTGTTTAAGAACACTTCCTGCTAAAAAGTTGCGCCAAAATGGCATGACTTGCTTTTAATTCATTTTTAAGTTAAAGTCATTAAGGCTAAAATAATATAAATAACAGGGTAATGCCTGCTTCAAATATCATGACATATTTATGTCATGATATTTGATATATAATCAGAGGAAATCGGATAATGAGATATCAGATATTATATATACCCACCATACTTATTTTAATGATCTTTTTTGTTACAGGATGCCAGAAGACCATGGTAAAAATTTCTAGTCCTGAGGATATTCCTGATTTGGTACAAAATGATGATGGGGAAAGCCTTTTACAAGAGGACACAGCTCAACAAGATAGCATGGCTCAAAATGACGAATCCTATTTTGTCCCACAGTCTTCTTTAGTTGAATATCCGGCCTCCATTGAGCAGCTTCAATCCGCTATAAGAGGAATGGAGGCTTTTCGTCTGTTCAGTTATTATGTTTTGCTTAAAAAAGACACAAAAACTTGCGCAGAGTAAAAAAAGGCGGCATTAGAATATATGAAAATATATAAAAATCCTCTTTAAATTGAATATTCCAGGGAAAATGATTTAAAAAAAG